>CAWWCC010000019.1:0-24345 GCA_963935315.1 uncultured Planctomycetaceae bacterium
GAGCTTGAATGTAGTAGCTCGTATCGGGATCAAAGTCTGCTGGATCTAGATTCCCATGCTCCGCATGACTTTCTTCGTGCCCTACCCCACCCCTTTCATCCCCATGCCCCCCATGCTCATGAGCAGCATGCGGCTTGCCAGGCCCTTCAAGGAACTTGTGCATGTTTTCAAATGCCAATTTTGAAGAATCCTTACGCCCCCATTCGGCCAAGGCCGTGCCGATCGGCTTGGCTTCTTCAAAGCCCGGAATGTCGTGGCATCCAAAACAGCCATATTTGCTTATCGTACGGCGAGCCACATAGTCACGAAGACGTTCGGTACGGTTCCGATTATTGAGACCGATGAGTAGTTTTTCGTCCGCTTTGAGTACCGGCTCTAAATGGGCAGGTATCCCCTCGCCATGAATGAATTTCTTGGCCCGCACCGAAGGGATGGTATCACTCGCGAGCCATTCTTGCGCCAAGTCTTGAAGCGCTGCTTCTGCATCGGCCGACCAGGCCTCAGGCTGCTTGTCTGGCGTCCAGTCTGACCCGCCAGCCAGCAGGAAGGCCGTGATGTCTGCAGCTGGATCGGTGACAGCTCCTGTAGGCTTGCCAGTGGCGTCTTTTTCAGCAATCGGATCCAAATACAAAACGGGCATTTTGGTCCGAACGTGGTAACGATTTGGCTGTTTGACCCAGGAATAAAGCCAGAGGGCTCCCTTCGCGCTTCCCTTAAACTTGGCGCTGATACGTGATAGGTCAGGCCCTTGATCGGAGGCAATTCCCGAAAAGCCATCGTGCGAGTGGCAGGCGAGACACCCACGTGATTCAAACAACCACTTACCACGCTCAACCGACGGTTTTTCGGTCACTTCTGCAGGGCGTGCGAGATACTCGAATTCACTGCTACTGTTGACCAATAAGAATTCGGTCAGCGCTCGAATCTCAACTGGCTCAAACCGCTTAGCCACCTCCAGCTCAGCATGGTCATCTTGATCCTGCAAATGCTCATGCAAACCAAAAAACTGCGGCATACGTGTTGAGGGTCTGAAATTGGCAGGCTTTTCGATCCAACTATAGAGCCAGTCGAATTCGACTTTCGAACGTAAAAATCTCAAGCTTGGCCCAGGCTTGCGGTAAGAGCCTGGAGCTTCAACATCTTTAAGAGCTGCAACCAGCTTATGGGTTTCGGGACGCAATTGGGGCCCTGAGGGCGAACCGTTTGCACTCTCCTGGCTGGCCAATTTGGCATCCTGCTCTAAGACGGCAATGATCTGGTGTCGCAGACGATCATCGTCGGGCCGATTTGCCAAAGTTTCTATCCAGTGGCTCTGCTCTTCCGAAAATCCTTTATCCTGCAGGATTTGCTGTGCAACTTCGGCGTAGTTGGGCTCCAGTCGGACATCTGGACCAATGCGTCTGTCAGGACCATCGTAGCCACCAACTTCGTGACAGCCGAAGCAACCATATTTTTCTACGAGTGACCAGCCTTCTACTAATTTCGGTGCGGGTGGTTCTGGGAAACGTTCGCTGGGTTCCAGCGATCCTTTTTCGTGGTGGCACTTGAGGCAATTGCTTTCTACAAAACGGGAAGGTTTCATCGGAAAAATCCAATGATGATTATCAAACCAACCGTGCGAACGGGTCCATTTGATTTGTTGCTCTACCGTATTTGGCGTATGTGAGGTCCAGAGAAATTCCGTTCCGCTACCTTGTCCGTCATGACAAATCGTACAACCCAGATCCTTCTCTGGATGCGGACTAGAGTCGGTCAAAAATAAATCCAGTCGCGGATGCGAAGTGAACGGATGGTCAAAACCGCGGAGTATCGAGAGCCCGGCAAACTCTCCCCAGTGACTTCGGTCCAGGAGATACGACTCGACTGTCTCGGGATCATAGACGTTCTGGTCGCCTGCCATACGAATAATATCACCAGACTCCAACCCTGCTTTGGCCGCCAGACTTTCGGGCAAAACATAGTGCACCGTAACATCTGCATAATTCATCACACCGGCTTCGAGCACCAACCCGTAAACATCGCGAATAGTCGCACCTTCAGCCGGTGCGGCTTCGGGAGTTTGCAAATCAATGACCAGCTCACGCTGATCGATGGGCAAAGTCGGATAGGCCGGTTCAGAAGCCGTGCCAGGCGCCGTTTGCGAAATGGATTGGTGGCATGTCTTGCAACGGTCAAATCTCGCAACTTGCGAAAAATTAAAATTGATTGTCATGTCAGGCAACCAGATCTGATCAATCCGCACGTTACCATCGTAGAGTGCATTCAGGACCGGCCAGCGTGTTACCCATTCACCCGGGTTCCAAGTGTTTTTGCTTGTTAATTCGTCAAGGCGAGACAATTCCGTAAGTAAGGCCTGGCTCTGTTTAGAAACACCATTGATCTCGGCGTTGACTTCACCAAAGATTCTTTCGAGCACCATTCGGTGTGCTTTTGTAGAGGCGATACGATCCGTTAATTGATCAATCTCATCGGTATAGCCCTGGATCTTTTCCTGGAGTTCGGCAAGGACGTCCGGGCTGGCTGATTCGCCGATTTTCAGGCCTTTTTCACTTACCGAAGCCGTACGATCGGCGCTGACAAACTTACGTTTGCCCACAAGCTGCCTTTCTCGGAACTTTGCTTTTCGAATAAACTTATTAAATTGAGCCAGTACGTCTTTGCGTGCTTGAAGAGCCTCGGTTTCATTCGACTCGAGAGTCACCAGCAGGGCCGGATCCACCTTGGCTTCTTCGGATGATACCTCTCCAGTGTCTGCAACAGGCTCCTGAGCGCCCTCATTTGCAGCTCGTTTGGCAGCTACTTCAGTACGTGCCGCTTGTGCTGCCTGCGCGAACTCATTAAAAGCGGCCAAAGACTCCCTTAGCTGCGAAAACTCGTCGTCTTGGCTGGGGTCACCTTCTGGGTCTTGAGAACTCTGCGTTTCGGTGCCCGACTTCTCGGTATCCTGCAGAGCCACGCGTTTCTTTTCGGCTACCACTTCATCTTGAAAACGGTCCAGGAAGGATAGATCAATCGGCTCACTCTGCAAACGCCTTAAATCTGCTTCTTGCATATCAAGCTGTGATTTAAACAGCTCTGCCTTTTCCTCACGCATGGCTTGCGTCATCCATGCTTCTTTCTGGCGATTCGCAAGCTGCCATTCTTTCCACTCCCGATTGTGGTCTTTTGCCAACATCCAAAGCGTAGCGATCAGCATCACTAGCGCAGAACCACCAAAGATGATGTGCATCACCTTTTGATTACGCCAAGTTTGTTCCGTAGCAGGCATGATTCGTTGGGAGTTGTTAGGCGCTGCACACTAATGTTCCTGGCAGAGTCCACTGCTCAGATTTATCTTGCGCAAAGCGAAATTTATCTAAAAGTTGAAAAAATATTCAGGGATGGAAATCAAATACTTCAAATTAAATACCCAACGCAGGACCATCTTGATGGGGAGAGATGCCATGAACAACAACAAGTTGGCCATCACCATGAAACGGATGAATCCCATACGGGTATAGAATTTACGGAAAACCGTCAGAGCCATAATCGGGGGTAGTGCGATAAAGTAACCAAGCACCAGCAAAGTCCCCGGCAACTCGCGACCAAATAACAACCCAAAAAACTGGCCAAAGGGACGCAGCAAGGCTGGCCAACTCTCTAAAGCAGGGGCTGCAGGAAGACTCATGTTCAGCGCCGATTTTTCCCAAAAGTATTCGGACAAGTTGACATTATTCAGTGCTTCGACTTTATGCGCATCCCAGTGTTCGTAAGGTCCAAAGAAGTTCCAGTTTGGACCTCGCAGCAAAGTCCCCAGCACGATCAAGGTGACCCACATTTCCAAAAAGCCAAACTGAAAGATCGTGTAGCTGAAGGTGCGCTCTTTGATCGTGTAATAACCATTCCCCGACTTATTGAAGTCAATGTAGGGAATCGCCATCAGTCCCGCGACGATCAAGCTGGGCAGCACAACACCTGCCATCCAGGGATCGTAGTAGACCAGCATTTCCTGCAAACCAAGAAAGTACCAAGGGGCCTTGGACGGGTTGGGTGTTTTTACCGCACTAGCCGGCTCTTCCAGAGGTGCCGGAAGCGCTATGGCCCAAAAGATCAGAAAGGCCGTCAGAGCGATCATGCAAATCAGCTCGGTATAGACCAGATCGGGCCATACGAGAACTTTTTCGTTGTTCACTTTTTCTAGCGGCGGTTCGCCCTGTTCCATGCGGCGGTCGTTTTCAACTGCCTGGTAAGTTCCCAACCAAGTGAAAAAGGCCAATAAGAACACCAGCATCACAATGGGCACGTTATCCGGCTTGGCAACGATTTCGTAAAAGTCACGATCTGTCATCGACAGGCCCAGGAAGAGCCACATCAGGTTCCAGATCCACCAGGCCACGGCCGGGCGAACGAACCAGGCCCTGAAAATGTAGAGCACCACAAGCCCGAGGGTTGTACCAACACTGTAGATAACCGGACCCGTACCCTTATTGATTGCATCGCGCCAAGACTCGGGTAAGGAAAGATCTGCAACACCTCCCCCACCAGCCCAAGCTCCCAAAATGGCAAACAACATAGAAACCAGTAGCCATATTTGGACATTGGTAATTTGAATCTTGCCCACAAACGGAAGTGGCAGGCCAAACCAATCTTTGGCCTGCTCCGTACGCCACAAGTAGAGCGCAGCCAAACCGTTCATGCAGGCCAGCGCAATGTAAAAGGGCCCCAAGAAAGAGGCTACCATTTCATAATACTGTGGGTCGGTCAGTCCGTGAGTCATGCGTGAGGGGCAAGGGGCGAAGAGCGAAAGGTCCAGGATCAGGATTCAAGAATTGCCAGCATATTCTCTCTTTCAATACGCTGGCTCTTCGAACCTCAATCCAGGTACGTCTCTACAACGGTCCGCTAATGCCACCATCCTTTCTGACCCGCCAAAAGTGGATAGCTAAGAGCAGTGCCACCCCAAGCGGAATTGCAATACAGTGCAAAATATAAAAACGATTAAGTGTTTCTTCGCCGACCTCGCGCGCACCTAATAGCGCAAAACGAGCATCCGAGGCATTGGTGATCATGTCGACACCTCCCAGGGTCAACAACTGTTGCCCGGGACCTTCATGGCCCAGGAACGGCGTGGCTCTGGCCATATTCGATCCTACCGTGATCGCCCACACGGCCAATTGATCCCAGGGCAGCAAGTACCCCGTAAAGGACAACAGGAGAGTGAGCAGCAGCAAGAAAACTCCAACGACCCAATTAAATTCCCGTGGCGGCTTGTAGCTTCCTGTGAGGAAGACACGGTACATATGCAACCACACGGTAATCACCATTGCGTGAGCACCCCATCTGTGGATCTCGCGCATGATCCCCAATGAGTGGACATCACGCAGCATTTGAATGTCTGTAAATGCCCACTCCACGGTCGGCCGATAATAAAACATCAGCAGCACGCCAGTCACTGTTTCAACGAGAAACAGGAAGAAAGTCACCCCCCCCATGCACCATGTGTATGAGAGAGCAATCCCCTGCTTCTTCACAGAAACCGGGTGCAAATGCAGGAAAAAGTTGGTCAACATCACCACGATACGATTGCGGCGATCGACGGGCATAGGGTGCCGAAAAACGCTTTTCCAGATTTGCGATTCGCGAATGATTTCGCCCAAGTTTGGCATGGCAGGAATACGGGTATCTAAAATTCAGGGTTCAGCACGGATAAAGCAGACAAATTACTCATGGGTATACAGACTACCTAAACAGGAACATAACAGGCGGAATCTTCCCACTGGCCCATTTCTTCTTGGAAGGTACGACTCTTGTCGATTTCGATCTGCCCATCGTCGGCTATACGAATTGCACATCGCTCCAAGGGCCGTGGGGCAGGACCTTCGAAATTGATACCGTCTTTGTAAAATCCGCTGCCGTGGCAAGGACATTTGTACTTTTGCTCGGCTTCCAGCCAACTAGGCGTACAACCCAGGTGTGTGCAGACGGATTTGAGGGCATATATTTGCCGCACGCCGTTGTATTCGGCATTGGCAACCCAAACTCCATACTGGGCCTTGAATTTCGTCTGCACCTGGCCGGCAGGAAAGGAATCTGGAAAACCAACTTTGAACTTACTCGGCGGCTCGCGACGCACGTTGGGAAACAAAAATTTAATCGCGGCAAACGTCCACAAAAGCGTCACAGCTCCTAAGGACCAGAAGCCCGTGCTCAGAAAAGTTCGACGCTCACTATCCGCCGCACCTTTCGATGACTTAGCTGCCTCTTGTGGCTTGGCATAAGCCGGTTTTACCGGCATGGGCGGCACAACAATTTTTTTCTTGGCTGAGGCCGGATTGGCTTTTGTTTTGGCGGCAGCCTCCGCCTTGCTCATGGGTCCAGCTTTGCTGGTCTTACGCGCGGCAGCTAAAATGCTTGCCGTATCTCGCGGCTCAGCGGGAGCACTCGTAGCGGGTGCTTTTTTAGCCGCCGGCTTGGCAGCCGGCTTTTTGGCAGCGGCTTTTGCTGGGGGATCCGCCTGAGAAGCCGCCCCACTTGATTTTTCAGCACGGGCCATAGCAAGCATTTCTGCCACGCTCAGCCGGCCTCCCGAAGTAGACTTGGCAGGCTTGATTGGTCCTGATGAGGCCGCAGATGCGCTTGCTGAGGCCGCTGACTCCGCATCGCCAGCATTGGATTCTGTCGAGCCGGTGTCCTCAGGCGGGGTTTCATCTGCTGGCGCAGCATCACCACCATCGGCTTTCCGCGCCGCGGCAAGCATCTCTCCGACCGACATCCTCTTCTTATCAGCCATCGTATCTCATCCACATCCTGAGCGGCCGGTTAAAAAACTGAAATGAACAGCAGCTAAGAAGCGATTTAACATTGCGCATCCGCAGCTCTGTAATCTTCAAATTAAACACTCCTTGATATCCAATTTGACATCCATTGGCCTGACAAGCTCATGTCGCAACCCGCTTTCTAGCAGTACCTTAGCGACACCTGCGAGTTTGTGACTTTTTTCACAAACTGCCTTATCTAGGGTAACGTCCTCTCCTGCATAATGTCAACCGCTCTTTCTACCAGATCAACTCCAAATGACCAATGACACAGCCCAGATAATGGCAAGTTGGTGGCTCTCCAGCCCATGTCTGAACGGGGAACAATGTTGTAGCCCGACGGCGCGCTGAGCTTTCGATTTGTCCATGCCTTCCAGAGCGACAGTATTCCCCTTAAAATCACGCAGAACGTTGCGTATTCACGCAGGCAATTGTGCCTTCCGTGTGATTGGTGCAGAGGTCCGTGTGTAGGTCCAGGGAGATCGATGATGAAGGTTCTGGTGGTAGGTGGTGGTGGGCGTGAACACGCTCTGGCTTGGAAAATAGGCCAGAGCCAACGCGTAGACCAGGTATTTGTGGCTCCTGGAAATGCCGGCACAGCTTCCGAAAGCCAAATACCGATTGAGAATATAGATATTGCCGATCACGACATTCCCCACCTCCTTGAGTTTGCCAAACAAAACTCAATTGACCTGGCAGTTATCGGTCCCGAAGCACCTCTAGCTGCCGGCATCGTGGATGCTCTGGGCGAAGCGGGCATACTTAGCTTCGGACCCAGCGGGCAGGCAGCTGAGTTGGAAGCGAGTAAAATCTTTTGTAAGAATCTACTCCGACACGCCGATGTTCCGTCCGCAGAGTTTCGATCATTTTCGGATGCGGCGAGCGCTATTGACCATCTCGCAGCACGAGATGATGTTCCGGTAGTGGTCAAAGCAGACGGCCTGGCTGCTGGCAAGGGAGTCCTTGTCTGCGATAATCGTCAGGATGCCATTGCGGCCGTTCATAGAATTGCCGAAGACAAAGAATTCGGTGAGGCAGGCAATCAGCTGATTATCGAAGAGCGACTGGTGGGCCAAGAGGCCAGTGTATTGGCAATCACGGATGGCCAGACCATCATCACCATGCCGGCAGCACAAGACCACAAGCCGGCTTTCGATGGTGATCGCGGTCCCAACACGGGTGGAATGGGCGCCTACAGCCCCACTCCCCTGGTCAGCGATGAGATTATGCGCAACGTCGAAGAAAAAGTGCTGGTCCCCACAGTTCATCAAATGAAACGTTCGCGACGACCTTTTCGAGGAGTCCTCTATGCGGGGTTGATGATCACAAAGCAAGGCCTCAAGGTTCTCGAATACAACGTACGTTTTGGCGACCCTGAGTGCCAGCCGCTCATGATGCGCTTGCAAAGTGATTTAGTCGATGTGCTGGAAGCAAGCGCCGAGGAACGTCTTGATGAGGTGGCTCCCCTGAGATGGGACCCTCGACCGGCCGTTTGTGTGGTGATGGCCAGCGAAGGTTATCCCGGCAACTACGAAAAGGGACGCCCCATACGTGGCCTGGCAGAAGCGGCCGAACTGTCCCATGTAAAAGTTTTTCACGCAGGCACAAAAATTGTAGACCAACAGCCGGTCACCAGCGGTGGCCGTGTCCTGGGAGTTACTGCACTCGGAGACACGGTTTCAGGTGCCAAATTGCAGGCCTACACGGCCGTAAAATGCATCCGCTGGGATGGAGCCTGGTGTCGAAAAGACATCTCCGATAAGGCTCTGCTGTAGTTTGGTTGAATGAACGGGCAGCATTTGGTGTGCTTTAGCTGGACAAGAACCACACTCTCTCTCAGCGAGGCTGAAACTCGCAGGAGGTTTATCATGACAACCATGGAAAAAATCTTGGGGCTGCTCGTCGTCCTGGCAGCATCTGTATTGGGTTAGCAAACAATAGCGGCCAAGAGTGCCGATGGCTGTAGCTGCGGTGAAGTTTGCGCTTGTGAGAATTGCACATGCGGCAACGGAACCTGCGAAAACTGCCCCGGTTGCGGCAGCTGAGATTGTGTGGCACACCCTAAAAACCCCCGGCCGCTGTTCTCAGCAGCCGGTTTTTTTGCTGCCATTCCAGGTACAGCAAGCGATTCTTCCCAAGGCAATTCAGCATTTCTCCCCTAGCTGAGCCAGGTCTGGCATAATGGTGGCATGTCCTCCTGGAATTTTTTGCTGTCGAGTCTTTGGTGCTACCGCCGTATTCATCTTGCGGTTCTAGCAGGAGTGGTTGTCGCCACGGCGGTGATTACCGGGGCACTCCTGGTGGGCAATTCGGTACGCGGAAGCTTGCACGATCTCTCCCTGGATCGTCTTGGTACGATCGACCACGTACTTGTGGCAGAACAACCTTTTCGTGAGGCACTGGCAGACCCGTTTGCGAAGCTTACTCAAACCGCGCCGCTCCTATTGGTGACAGGGTCACTGACCGCCAAGAACAATGGCCTGTCGCGGCACGCCACGGGACTTTCGATCCTCGGTTGCACACCTGGGTTTTGGACGTTTGATTCCCGTCCCCCCCCTGCTCCGCTGGTTGGTAATCAAATCGCCTTGGCGGAACCCTTGGCAGATGAACTGGGCGTTGGGGTGGGCAGCGAAATACTTCTTCGAGTTCCGCGAGTCCAAAACTTGCCAGCCGACAGCACCCTTGGCGAGAAGAATGAAACGACCACATTCCAGCGCATGCAAGTTGCTGCAGTACTCACGGATCGCGGGCTGGCCAGCTTCTCGTTACGACCTGCTCAAACCCCCCAGCGCAATGTCTTTGTCCCCTTGGAGGTGCTCCAGAGGATGCTCGATTGCCCAGCACGCATCAACGCCGTCGCCATAGGAGCAGCAACCGACGACCAATTGCAAAGTGCTCTCCAACCCACACTAGAAGATTTTAATATCCGTACCAGTCAAGCCAAATCAGGAATTCTATCCATTACGGCCAAGCGATTGGTAGTACCAACGGAGATCGTTGATGAGGTACATCGTGCACTACCTCAAACGGATATCCAGCCTGTGATTACTTACCTGGCCAACACGATCAAGGCTGGAGAACGGCAAATCCCCTATTCCACCATCAGCGGCGTTCACTCCCTTCCGCAACTGGGTCCGCTCCTGGATGAAACAGGACAACCTATTCTCCTGGCAGACGATGAAATCCTACTCAATGACTGGGCAGCCCACGATTTGCAAGTCCAAGTTGGTGACACGATCACCCTCACTTACTACGAACCGGAAACGACACACGGTCTGCTACAAGAAGCATCACCCGTGCGACTTCGACTTCACTCCATCGTGCCATTGATGGACCAGGACCAGAAACCCACAGCCGCATCCGATCCCCAGTTAACACCCCAGTTGCCGGGAGTTACGGATCAACAATCCATTCGCAATTGGGAACTGCCTTTTGAACTTATCGAACCTATCCGTCCCCAAGACGAAGAGTACTGGGACAAATACTCCACCACACCCAAAGCATTTGTCTCCTACGCTCTGGCTGCCAGGCTTTGGCATACACGCTGGGGGACTGAGAGTGTCCTACGAATTCCGCAGTCAGAAAATTTGAGCGCCTCCGAACTCCAACAGCGCATTGCTCCCAACCCTGAAAAAAACGGCATGTTCCTCGTTCCCCTCCGCACACAAGGGCTGGCGGCGTCTCAAGGCACTACAGGCTTTGCGGGACTATTCCTGGGATTCAGTTTCTTTCTGATGGCTTCCGCGGTGATGTTGATTGCTCTCCTATTCCGATTGGGCACTGAAGGTCGTGCAACTGAAGCAGGGCTCTTATCGGCTATCGGCTGGAACCACGCCCGCTTACGCAGGGCCTGGCTAGGCGAAGCAGCCGTCCTGGCGGTGCTGGGAGCTTTCTTAGGCAGCATGGTTGGTATTGTTTATGCACGGTTGTTGATTCATGGACTGACAACCTGGTGGGTTTCGGCAACCGTCACGCCTTTTATAGAACTGCACGTCTCGCCCAGCAGCCTCCTGCTGGGATTTTTTCTAGGCACTTTTTTTGCCCTGCTCACTATTACCTGGAGCACTAGCAAGTTGCTGCAAATTCCATCACGACAATTACTGGCCGGCGATTGTCGAGATCACTATTCTTCCCGCAGGAAAAACCTGAAGGATCGCGTACTGCCTCTCCTCTTGTTGGTGTCTGCAATCCTGCTGGCAGCTGCTGCCACAAGAATGCAGGGTGAGGCGCAAGCGGGAGCTTTTTTTGGATGCGGTGTTCTGGTGCTTCTCGCTTTGCTTTTCAAGCTGACAGGGCTACTCAACAAAACATCATCGGCAACTTCCAAACCCTTTCAACTGTCATTGGTTGGGCTCGCCTTGTGCAATACGCGCCGCCATCCGGGTCGCACTCTATTGTCTGTCGCGCTCATTGCCTTGGCCAGCTTTTTAATCGTTGCCTTGAGTGCCTTTCGACTGGCTCCCAGCGTGCAAGGTACTGGAGACTTTGACTTGGTGGCAACTTCCGACCAGCCAATTCACTTTGACTTGAATACCCCGGATGGTCGCACTGCACTGGGCTTTACGAAAGACGATGAAGACCTTTTAGGGGACACTGAATTCTACTCCTTGCGAGTTCGAGATGGCGAAGATGCAAGCTGTTTAAACCTCTACCAAACCACCCAGCCTCGCATAATCGGTGTACCCAAAAGTTTTTACAATCACAATCAATTTGCCTGGTCTGCCAAAGCATCACAGCACATGGAATCTCCCTGGCAACTTCTCGACAGCAGCTACGACGATCACGAAATTGTTCCTGTGGTACTCGACAAAAGTACTTCCACCTACAGTCTGCACCTGAGTGGCGTTGGTGCGGAACTGACTGTTCGTGGAGCCAATGACCGTCCCATCACGCTGCAAGTTGCCGGCCTACTCACTGGCAGTATCCTGCAAGGCAAGGTATTGATGAGCGAAACCCGATTTCTACAGCATTTCCCCAACACAGAAGGGCATCGACTGTTTCTCCTTCGCAGGTCCCAAAAAAATGGCTCTTTGGATGATCTTGCCGAACGACTCGAATCGCAACTCGTGGATTATGGCTTTGACGTCATCTCTGCCGAAGAAAAATTGGCTAAATTTCTGGCCGTACAAAACACTTATCTATCGACATTTCAATCTCTGGGAGCACTGGGACTCCTGCTGGGAACCTTGGGATTGGCAGTCGCACAAATTCGCAGCGTCCTAGAGCGACGTGGTGAGTTGGCTCTTCTGCGCAGCTCAGGTTTTCAACACAAACGCCTGGCCCTGCTGATTTTGTGCGAAAACGGATTGATCCTGCTGATCGGCTTAGGCATTGGCTGTATGGCAGCTTTGGTTTCCCTGCTTCCCCATTGGTGGCTTCAGGCAGCCTCTATCCCCTGGCAAACACTGGCCCTCCTACTGCTCACAATTGCAGTCGTTGGCCTAACTGCTGGAAGTCTGGCAGTTCGAACTACCTTAAGTGTCCCCCTACTCCCCGCACTCCGGGGGGACTAAATTAAGAAATCTTGGCATCTTCGGACACTTGAACTTAAAACCTGTATTATTCATCCATGCGTAGCATCCATCTCGTTGTCACATCCTTTACCGTAACGATTCTTGCATGGGGTCTCTACGGCCCCGTTCTCCATTGGGGCCAGGCTGGAATGGTTACCGATGCTGGCCTTGAGCTAGGAGAAAAATACGCTCGCCTCCGTCCTTTCGTTTGCGTTGGCCTCTCGTATTTTGCCATCGGTGTTGTCGTGCCGGCCTTGCTGCTCAAAATCAAAGGCGAAACGGGGGAATGGACACTTCGCGGCATCCTCTACAGCCTGGCAGGAGGGGCGTTGGGTGCCTTGGGGGCCCTGGGAATTATCATGGCTTTTAATTTTGGTGGTAAACCCATCTACGTGATGCCACTCGTTTTTGGCGGAGCCCCCGTAGTCAACTCGTTTATCACGATCTACCTGACCAAGCGCATGAAAAGCATTGGTACCTTGTTTATGGTCGGCCTGGTGATCGTCCTTCTGGGAGCAGTGACCGTACTGATTTCTAAACCAAAACCTTCCCAAGCCGACCAGGCAGACCAACCCTCAATAGCTTTAGCACCCGTAGAGTCACACAGCTTCAGAGATTTGATTTTACAAACTGCTTCGATCGCCTCGGTCATTGTCTGTTGGGGCGCCTATGGCCCCGTTCTCCACAAAGGGCAAGCTGCCATGCAGCATAGTCGGCTAAGACCACTAATATGTGTGGGCCTCGCCTACTTTGCCATCGCAGTCCTTGTGCCAAATTTGCTACTTCTTGGCGCCGTCCCCGAAGCAAGCGCCTACAGATTTGTGGGCAGTATGTGGAGTCTCGCCGCAGGTGCAGCAGGAGCGATTGGCGCCTTGGGAATTATCATGGCCTTTAATTTTGGTGGCAGACCCGTCTTTGTCATGCCGCTTGTTTTTGGAGGTGCCCCTGTCGTGAACACAATGTTCACAACCTTTACAGAAGGTCTCTGGGGTGATGTCGATCCATTTTTTCTTGCAGGACTTATCTTGGTCATTGCAGGTGCCGTCATGGTACTCGTGTTTGCTCCCAAGAGTCCTCCACCGGCAGTTGCCGAAGTCCCGGAAGAAAAATAAATTCCTGTGGAATTCGGTTCGCCATGTTGCGCATCGTTAGCTTGGACCTCGGATTTGTAGTCGCAAATCCCTAACCCCTATTCTTCCATGTCCTTAATGCATCGTATCGACGCCCTGATCAGCCATGTCTGGATGGTACGGACTTTTATCAAGCATTCTGAAGAACTGGAGGAAGATCCTGAACTCAGCGACGTGCAGCGCACGCTTTACGACTACATGCTCGCACTCGGATCGGCTTGGAAAGCACAGGACGAGGAAGCCTACATCAAACAGGCAAAAAAAAAGCTCGGCAAACTACGCCAAGCCACCGATGATTTTGCACAGCTGCAACCAGAAATATCAACCCACATGAACTTCCAGATGGCCGTTCGATCACTCCAATTCGCAGTCGCGGAAATTGAAGAAATCCTGAACCGATCGTCCGAATAACAAGCCTAAGTACCTCGCACCGACCCAAACCACTCGATTTGTTTGCGAGGACAAAAACTCCACCCCCGTTCATCGCAATGGGCTTCGATCCAACTCGAACGAGCGTCTAGTTCTTCTTCATGCCGGCCCTGTGGCATTAAAAGGACCCGCCGGGGATCGACGGTGGGAAAATCAGCCAGGAATTGATCCACTTCCTGCAAATCGTCAACGCGGTCGATTACAAATTTAAGTTGATAATTGTATTCTGCCATCAAGGTACGGAGCACTTCTGGCTGGTAACGTTCCCTTTCGTGGCGACGACTCCAATGAGGTTGCTGCAGAGCTGGCGGCCCACTACCGGAAAACTTAGGACTGATCGACATCAAATCGCACGACACGGGCAGATAGAGAGTGCCCGCAGTTTCGACCGTTATATGCCAACCGTGAGCGCGTAGTCGGTCTGCCAAAGGCAGTAATTCGGAAAACAGCATGGGCTCACCTCCTGTAAGCACCACATGCGGGCAATCCCATTCTTCGACCTGGGCAATAATCTCGTCGACTGAAATATCTTTGCCCTCAGGATGCCAGGAGCTGTAAGGCGTATCACAAAACCAGCAGCGCAAATTGCAGCCACTTGCGCGAACAAACACGCTTGGCGTACCCGTTAGCAATCCTTCACCCTGAACCGACTTGTAAATCTCTGAAATCTTCATAACAGCATTCTATCCTACCCGACTTCTCAAGCCCTGCATCTGGCTCATCGCTCTCCACCGCTCAGTTCTCACATAAATATTCTATGGGATCAACAAGTCCCGCTTCTACAAAACCCTTCCGCCGCAATTGACACGCATCACAAGTACCACATGACACACCCTCTGCACTCGGCGCATAGCAGGTATGCGTTAGCGAGTAATCGACACCCAGTTCTGTACCACGGGTGATGATCTCAGCTTTGGTTAAACGTATAAGCGGTGTATGGATCCGGAAATGAGTGGTTCCCTCAACGCCTGCTCTGGTAGCCAGATTGGCAACACACTCAAAAGCATCAATAAATTCCTGTCGGCAGTCTGGGTAACCACTGTAGTCAACCGCATTCACACCCAGAAATATATCGCCGGCACCCAAAACCTCAGCGTAACCTAATGCCAAAGACAACATGACCGTATTACGCGCCGGCACATACGTAATAGGTATGCCTTCGGACATTTGGTCCTCCGTACGTCCTTGCGGCACATCCAGATCAGCGGTCAGCGCACTACCCCCCAAAGACGCCAGGTCAATAGGCAAGACCTTGTGCTCATTCACTCCGAACGAAGCCGCCACTCGTGCAGCCGACTCCAACTCGAAACGGTGACGCTGACCATAGTCAATACTGAGCGCATGGAGTAAAAAACCTTGCTCCCTGGCAATCGCGGCAACCGTCGCTGAGTCCAATCCACCGGAAAGAAGTACGACAGCCATTTTATTGTTCAATTGATTCGTCATTGCAAATTGTATCTCCTGGCGTTACCTGGAGTCAAAAATTGCCTTTCCCCTCAATCCACGGCCTAATTTGTAAGTTTCGAAACGCCCCACCCTTTCCGTCATGACCTCATCATGGCACAATCGAAGGTCCGAAGTAAGGAGACTCCGCTAAGAACCCGGAACCTGGTGTCTCCATGTTTGATTCTCCACTGGTGATTGTTCGCTGGGGAGTCGCCCCAGAAGAGTTTATACTGAGAGCCCACCGATGAACGATTCCAATAAGCTGCTAGAAACATTCGAAAACCAGTTCCCCCAGCGCAATTACCAGATTGAAATCGTATGCCCCGAGTTCACATCCGTTTGCCCAAAAACGGGTCAACCCGACTTCGGAACTCTCACAATTACCTATACCCCAAAAGAGAAATGCGTGGAGCTCAAAAGCTTGAAAATCTATCTGCAGAGCTACCGCAACGAGGGTATTTTTTACGAAAATATCACGAATATTATCCTGGACGATCTGGTTGGTACGCTAGACCCACAGTGGATGAAAATTGTCGCAGCCTTTAACGCCCGTGGTGGCATCACTGAAAATGTCACTGTAGAACATGTTGCCAGCTAGAGGATTTGCGAGTAACCCTCCATGCCAAAACCACCTCAAGTCATACTTTCTGGCTTTGCAGACGAAGCCGCCAACCACAAAACGGCCGTGGAACAATTTGCCGCCTTTGCGGCCCTGGGACTGCAGTACTACAGCTTGCGATTTGTAGATGTCGGCAATGGCATTAAAAATGTTATGGATCTTACCAAGCGTGAGATTACCAAGCTCCGACATTTGGAAGACGAATACGGTATGAACGTCGCTTCCATTGGATCGCCTATCGGCAAGGTAAAACTTCTGGACAAAAAAGATGGTACGAAGAATCGGTACGTGCCCTTCAAGAAGTATTTGCAAACGGAGGTAAAAAAAGCCTGTGAAATGGCCCATGCTTTCGAAACGAAACTGATCCGGGGCTTTTCGTTTTATCACCCCCGGGGTACGGATCCCTGGGATCACATCCCTCAAGCGGTAGACCAGTTAGGCGCTATTGCCGAAACGTGCCATCGTAGTGACCTTACCTTTGGCTTGGAAATTGAAGCCAATCTCATAGGACAAACGGGCCCCCTGCTGGCAGAATTGCATCGCAAAGTGAACCATCCTGCAATGGTCACGATCTTTGATGGCGGCAACATCGTTTGCCAGGGTTTTAGTACGAACGAAACACTTGAGCAGTATCAGGCCATGAAACCGAGCATTGGCTGGATGCATATCAAAGATTACCGTGACCCAAATTTGCATAGTCGATCAGAACACGTGGACGAAGACAAACTAAAGAACTTCGTCCCTGCCGATATTGGCGACTCTGGACACTTACAGATTCTTCAAGACTTTGCACAAGAAATTCCTCGACTAGAACGTCGACTCAAGAAGCGTGGCATTCCCGGGGTCATTCTTGACCTGGAACCACATCTTAAGGGAGGCGGACAATTTGGCGGCTTCAGTGGCCCCGACGGCATGGCCATTGCCCTCCGGGCTCTGTGCCGCATTCTCGACTACGTGGGCATCGAATACCACCTCAAAGACTTTGAGGACCTGTGTATTGAGCGCGGGTTTTAAGACACGGGATTCAACAACTAGCACCGTGCATCCTGCCTTGGGACTGCGTACTAGTCGGTCGTTGTGTCTGCCTTGCCATCAATAGGAAGTTGCTGCTCTTCCATGGCAAGCTCCGTTGGCACCTGACGTTCCCAAGCACCTTCACGCATCGCACTTAAAAGCAAATCTAATATAATTTAGCGCCACACACGGCACCCGTGACCGCAGGCAGATTTGTCCGTTACGCAGAGTTCTCGGATACGACCCCAATGCGGTAGCGTTTTACGCCGTCGATGCTGAATATGCTAAATCTGAGGATTTTAAGGAAAAGTGTTTCATCTGAGCCGGTCCCAGGGACCGATTGAATGACAACGGCGTTTCCTCGGCTGAGCCTTCCCTGGAGAGAGCGGGAATACGAGATTTCCCGCATGACGTTAGCTGTCCACAGAAAATGACGATTTGGCATGGATAACATGAACTCCTGACTTCAGCCGTAAGTACTTATATGAAAAACACTTACAGGAAATTAACCCATTATCCAAGAGCAGGAAAAACTAACGTTTTTTAACACCCAACCCTTTCATGGATTGATACGTACTATAGTTACGTTGCATCCCCAATTGATCTCTGCCAGAGGTATCCATTGGATTTATAAGAATGGGTGGATTGTTAGAACGGGCACATGGCGAGGAGGAGACCGGAGCACCTCACGCCCTGTAGCGAACAGAGAAACAACTTACGATACGGACGCGATCCTGCAGGCACCAAACAGCTATTGTTGATTCCCCAAGGAAGTCAGGTGTCGCGACCAAGAAGTAAAGTGAAAAGACCATGGCTCGAAAAGATTCCATTAAAAAATTGCATGATGTGCTCGTCTTACGACGTGATGCTTTAAGGCAGGCTCTCGCAGGTGATCTCAGTATGCTCAAATCATTGCCAGAGCAGACAGGTGGCGATGTAGTCGATGCGGCTCTCGATGCAGCACAAGACGAAATCAGCTCCCAGTTAGCAGAAGTCGAAAGCCGTGAATTGGCACAAATTGAAACGGCTTTGGAACAAATTCGTCAAGGAACATACGGCTTATGCGAAATCTGCCAGGGCAAGATTCCGTTGGCTCGCTTGAATGCTCTGCCTTATGCTTCGACTTGTATTGATTGTCAACGCACAGCAGAAACGGGCGGTGTCAATCTTACGGGGGACTGGAGTCGAATTGGAGATGTTTCTTTTAGTGATCTGGAAACCTCCTAAACCCACATGTGAGACCTCCAACTCGAAAGCGTCGCCCAATCTAATTCCAGGCGCCACATAGCCCCCTAGATTGGCCCGCTCATCGCTAGGCAGCCTAAGTCCTTTCCTGAATAAATCCTTTCCTGAACAGACCTTCTCCTGAACAGGGGGGGCTTTCCTGAACGGACCTGTGAGGATCGCTGACAAAGCAATCGTGGGTAAAATATGCAGGCTTTGCTGTACAATTGCATGTTAACGCTTGCATGCATTTGTTTCGCAAAGTGTGCCATAAGTAATTATTCGCTTGGGGATGACCTTTGATAGCCTACAGCCATTTTCCATTTTTTGTTTCTGTCAGGTGCGTGCTGGCATTCATAACGACTATTCTGTGTTTTCTTCCGGACGGATTACTCCAGGCTCAGCAAGATACGAATGCCATCAGCACGAATACCGATCGCGAACAGCTTTTTACTGACTTGGCAAAAGATGTTGAATCACTCGACCGTGAGTTGAGTATCTACAAACGTGTCGCCCACCTGGTTTCACCATCTGTAGTTCATGTTGAAAGCACTCCCTTACCACAATATCGTTTTCGTCGCGATGTTGAAGAAGCCGGATCGGGAGTCCTGGTACGTTATCGAGGCAAAGACTACGTCCTCACAAACCGGCATGTTATTAAACATTCACAAGAAGACCTCATTTGGCTGGAATTGAATGATGGCCGTCAAATCCAACCTACGCACATCTGGAGCGATGGTGATACAGACATTGCTGTCATGGCAATCGAAGCAAATAATTTAATGCCTGCTCGGATCGGCAATAGCGATCAAGCAGAGATTGGCGATATTGTCTTAGCATTTGGTAGCCCCTTTAATCTGCGCCGGAGTGTGACACGCGGCATCATCAGTGCCAAGGGACGCTCGAATCTCGACCTGGGCGATGGCGAAGTCGTCTACCAAAAATTCTTGCAAACGGATGCGGCTATCAACCCTGGAAATAGTGGCGGCCCACTGGCTAACTTGCGGGGCGAAATCATTGGCCTCAATACGGCAATCGCAAGCAATTCAGGAGGTAATGAGGGTATTGGTTTTTCGATCCCAGTGAACGTTGCTGTGCGTATTATGCGCCAGCTCATTGAGAATGGTCGCGTCGAACGAGGTTTCCTTGGCATAACACTCGATGGCAGCTTCGATTCTGATTCAGCCCGTTTTGTCGGCCTCAATCAATTGCAGGGTGCTCGCATCAAAGGCATTACGGCCAAATCGCCAGCAGCCGAATCGAATTTACTCGTCAATGACATTATTCTAAAATTCGACAGCATGGAAATTGAAAACGATCAACATTTAATCAATCTTGTGAAGCGTACTGAGATTGGCCGAAAAGTCGAACTGGTCATCTTCCGTGATCGACAGCATAAGACAGAATACGTCCAGATTGGTCGAATAGAAGACTTTGTCGGAAAGATCGAAAACCATTAGGTGCACTCCGTATGGCATCGGCCATAACTTTGACGGACGGAGTTGGTGGTGCAATTCAGCCACATGCAGATTGGCGCCACATAAGCCATCGGTGCCAAAAAGCTGTCTTCCGTCGCTTCGCAAAGGTTGGTCGGGATCAGCGGCTCCGATCCGTGGCCAGCGATCGGGGTCAAGCCGCTCAACAATGGCTTGGACATTGCGGGAAGCCTGATCGGGCATGACACTGCCCCCCGTGGCAGTCACCGCTACAACTTCCAAACGTGGGTTACCAAAGGCCAGACACATCGCCATCGTGTCGGCAATGCCGCGGTCGGCGTCTAAGATCACTTTCCTCGCCATTGGGCTTCTTGCCGATTTAGAGCTGAGAGGAGACCAGTCGTATCCTAGGAAGCTCGGCGAATCAGAACAAGAGAATTCAGCAGGCAAGGCCTGGCCCGTATATTTCGTACGTTCCAGCCAGGGAAGCCGCAGAATCTATATCCAATTGGCCTACCCCAGTCATGCCCCAGCTTCAGCTGGCAATTCTTAGCATTTCTGGATACAAATCGACAATTCCTGATTTCCACCTCATGGCTTCTCCATTCCAGCGGAAGAGTTCCCTACATCTCGGCTAGCAATCCAGGTAGAATAACACGTTTCAAACGTTAACTTTCAGGAATCCTCCGAACGTATGAATCCCTCATTTTTAAGTATACTTGGCCGCATATCGGCAGGAGAAAATCTGTCGCGTGACGAAATGACCTTGGCCATCGACCAAATCATGTCGGGGAGCTGCGAAGCTGAACAGATTGGCTTATTTCTTACCGCATTGGCAGCCAAAGGCGAAACACCCGTAGAGGTTGCCGGCGCAGCTGCGGCTATGCGTGCGCATATGACTCCCATTCAAAGTCAACATCCTCAGCTGCTTGACACCTGCGGCACCGGTGGCGGCGGTAGTACAACATTTAACATCAGCACATCTGCCGCACTCGTCATCGCTGCAGTGGGTGTACCTCTCGCAAAACACGGCAATCGAAGTGTCACCAGCAAAAGCGGCTCCGCCGATGTACTGGCCGCCTTGGGTGTCAATATTTCAGCCAATGTGGCTCAGGTTGAACATTGCCTCGACCAATTGGGCATTTGCTTCTGTTTTGCACCACTCATGCATCCTGCCATGAAACATGTGGCGGCAGTCCGAAAACAACTGGGAATCCGTACGATCTTCAATTTACTTGGTCCGCTTGCAAATCCAGCACATGCGACCCACCAGCTACTTGGTGTTGGTCTTCCGGAGCTACGACCACTGGTTGCAGCTGCACTTTGCGAACTCGGAATCGAACGAGCACTCGTCGTCAGCGGGCAAGACGGCCTGGGAGAAGTCACTCTCGCCGGAAGTACCCAAGTCACTCAAATAGAAAATGGCGAATTAACGCATTTTGAATGGCAGCCGTCAGACTTTGGATTGGAGGTAGCGCCTCTCCATACGATTCAAATAAGCACGCCTGACCAAAGCGCCGAAATAATCCGTAATGTGCTGGCCGGTCAACCTGGACCTGCACGCGACATTGTCGTCCTCAATGCAGCAGCAGGCCTGATTGCCGCCAGACATTGTGTGTCACCTACAGAAGCTGCCGGGCAAGCTATTGAAGCCATTGATAGTGGTCGTGCGTCTGAGCGACTTCGCCAATTAGCAGTCTTGTCTCACCAAGAAGTCGCATAAACACGAAAGTTCCCTTTGTCTCGTCAACTCGTCAGCCGCAATATTGCGGGCAATTTGATTTTCCTGGGTACGGGCACCTCAGTCGGCGTGCCCGCAATAGGCTGTGGATGTGCCGTTTGCACGAGCAAGAATCCCAAAAATCGGCGTACACGCTGCGGCCTGGTGCTGGGTCTACCTGAGGGAAATTTACTAGTCGATACTCCTCCTGATCTACGAGAACAATTGCTGCGAGAGCAGATTGGTATTATCCATTCTGTACTCTACACGCACGAACATGCAGACCATATTTTTGGACTCGACGACTTACGATTAATGCAATTCTACCTGGGAGGGCCAGTCCCTCTTTATTGCGAACCTACTGTCGAAGCCCGCATACGAAAGTCTTACGATTATGCTTTCCAGGCACCAGAGGGACTCCATCGAGGTGCCTTGCCACAATTGCAAATCCATTCAATTGGCCTGCTGCCCCTCGATATTTTGGGGTGTGAAATCCAACCTGTGAGGCTTCACCACGGTCCGCATTTTCAAGTACTTGGCTTCCGATTTGGCAATGTGGCTTACTGTACCGATACGAATGCAATTCCTCCCGAAAGCATGAAGAAACTACACGATTTAGATGTACTGATTTTAGATTGCTTGCGACGCGAACCCCACGCGACTCACTTTAGCCTTACAGAAGCTTTGGCAGTAGCGAATGAACTCTCTCCCAAAAAGACTTACCTGACGCATATTTCTCATGACCTGGAACAGGAGGCCATTAGTAGAGATCTGCCGCGGGGAGTGGAAATAGCCTATGACGGATTAGTCCTACCTCTTTCTTAAGTCATTCTCCATAACGCCACCCTTTTTCCCCAAGCAAACCCTCCATCACCCTAGGGCGATCGAGAAAAAATCCCTGGGGCAGCACTCCTGTCGTTTTTCATTCGCTAGCCGCTTACCCCCTGAAGGAGCGCAGCGACTGAAGGATCTGGTTTCTAGTAGAGTTCGTGTTACCAATTTGGCGAGCATAAGCCCTCGTGCCGACACAAAAAGGGACCTTGGCTTAAGAGATCGCATGCCTCACTCAGCTGGAGGCCAGATTCCTCGGTCGCTGCGCTCGGTCGGAATGACAAATGTGGGTAATGACAAGCCCCTACCCCCTTCCCACAAGTAGGGAGGGAGATATTTTGACCGACAGTTGTAGGGTGCGCGCAGTGTAACGCTCCTTCTAAAGCAACTTTCGATTTTATGTGATGTTGTAGCCGCAGTTTAGGTAGGTGGCGCTCAGATCGTCGGGCGTTATCTTTGGTAGGACTGCCCCCACGGCTTCGATGGCTTCTACCGCCGCGGCCGATTTATGGCTGGAAAGATTGTCCCTTGGATGAACCCAAACTCTAGTAGCATTCCAGTCCGGAATAAAAGGTAAGTTGCTCTAGTTTTGCAAGCATTCAAATCACTATCTAGCAGTCGTTGCAGCAACTGGATTGTGTGAAAGCATATCCAGATAATCGAGGGCGATGGATAAGACCTCCTCATTATACGATGCTAAGGGGTGATTTGGAGCGAGTGGAAATACGGGACGATCCTCTTCCTGCATTTCATCAAATATCTCTTCCTGATCTTTGTCAGCGTTCACCTCTTCTCGCTCAGCCAGATGCTTCTCCAAATTGAGGGTGACGGTCGCCTCTTCCAAACTATCCAAGTAACGCTTGATTTTTTCACGCTCTTTGACAAAAAATTCGGACTCTTCACATCGCTGAGCAGAACGTTGTTTCAGACTATCAAGCAACTTGGCATCTGCCGCGTGGTACTGCTCATGTGGCAACGGATCAACACGATCAAATTCCAGAGCATAATCCAATTCCGATTCTCCGATGCCTTCCCAATGTGTTGTACGGTAGGGCAATTCAACATCTGCCACGACACCTCGACTTTGTGTGCTAGCGCCACCCGGTAGATAGAATTGCTGAATCGTCATTTTCAGAGCACCGTAGTTCGGAGGCCTTACACGCGAAATATACTGCCCCAAATTCTTAAGCTCCTGAACAGTTCCTTTACCATGCGTAGCGTGGTCACCCACTATAATGCCTCGGCCATAATCCTGAATCGCACCCGCAAATATCTCACTGGCACTCGCACTAAACTTGTTAATTAGTACGACGAGGGGGCCTGACCATACTTGCCCCGCCTCGGGGTCTTCGTAAGGCTGCACCTGACCCGCCATTCCCTTCACCTGCACTACGGGTCCCTGGTCGATAAATAATCCTGTTGCAGCTACAGATTCTGGCAGTGAACCTCCACCATTGAATCGCAAGTCGATCAAGACCAAATCAACTCCTTGTTGATTGAAATCTTCCAGTAGTCGGCGCATATCACGCGACGTGCTTTTGAAATTTGGATTGCCCGCTCTTCGACCATCCATATCCATATAAAAGCTGGGTAAGCTGATCACTCCAATTTTATAGACGCTACCGTCAGCTGCTCCCTGCTGCTCAAGAATTTCTCCTGTAGGGGATAAACCTTCGCCGTCCTGATTTTTTTTCACGCTTTGGGGAGAGCGCTCCAAAACGGTGCTACGCGCTTCACTGTCTTTTAGTTCAATCTGGGCGCGTGTGATGTCAAGAATTTTTCGCCCTGACTTATCCGCAGGATCTATTTCTAACCGAACAATGGTTCCGGGTTCTCCACGGATTAATTGAACAACATTATTGATCTTCATCTCAACAATGTCGACGAAATCTCCACTTTCTTGAGCAACTCCCGTAATGACATCGTCAATCTTTAAGCGGCCATCCTTGTCGGCTGCCCCACCCGGTATAATTCGCTTCACTATCGTCTCACCATACTTAGACTGAAGTGAGGCACCTATTCCATTGAGCTTAAGACCCATCTGAATAATAAAGTTATCAAGCGTGCTCGGCGACATGTAGCTGCTATGGGGATCAAAACTCATCGTCAGAGCACTAAGGAATAGCTCCAGGAGCTCGTCATTGTCCTGTCTCTTATACACATCTGACGCTGCCGACGATACTCCTTGT
>CAWWCC010000020.1:0-23480 GCA_963935315.1 uncultured Planctomycetaceae bacterium
CGTCTGCCAGAGGAGACTGTCATCTTTACAAAATTCTTGCTGCCTTTCACGACTGGGGCGTATTAGCCCGTCAGACCTTCAAACAGCGGTGTGGAGAGGTAGCGCTCTCCCAGGCTGCACATGACGGTCACGATGCGCTTCCCGGCAAATTCAGGCTTGGCAGCGATCTTGGCAGCAGCACACATATTCGCTCCACTGGAAATTCCCGCCATGATCCCTTCTTCTTTGGCCAACCTACGAGCCCACACAAAAGCTTCTTCATTGCTGACAGTGACAATATCGTCGACTATTGTCGTATCGAGATTTTTTGGAATAAACCCAGCCCCAATACCCTGTATCTTGTGCGGTCCAGGGTCACCGCCACCGATTACGGGCGAATCGGCCGGTTCGACCGCAATCGCCTTAAAGTTGGCGTTCTGCTGCTTCAAAAAGCGAGACGCTCCAGTGATGGTGCCGCCCGTACCAACGCCAGCCACGATGGCATCAATGTCTTGCCCTGAATCCTCCCATATTTCGGGACCTGTGGTGGCTTCATGGATCGATGGATTGGCCGGGTTCTCAAACTGCTGAGGCATCCAGGCGTTATCTTGCTGCGATAGTTCGCCCGCTTTTTCGATTGCTGCTTTCATGCCGCCTGCAGCCGGGGTGAGCACCAACTCTGCTCCCATAGCACGCAGTAGTGCGCGGCGTTCAATGGACATTGATTCGGGCATCGTCAATGTCAAGCGATAGCCTTTGGCCGCACAGACAAAAGCGAGCGCAATGCCCGTATTGCCACTTGTTGGTTCAACGATATGCGTGTCTGCATTAAGAATTCCGTCTCGTTCGCCAGCGGCAATCATGGCTGCCCCAATCCGATCTTTGACACTATTCAGAGGCTGAAAAAACTCGCACTTGGCAAATACGGTTGCGTGTCCTTCAGGGACCAGGCGATTAATACGAATCAGCGGGGTTTCGCCTACACACTCGGCAGCGTTTTGATAAGTCTTGTTTCTAGGCATGATCTAACCTGGGTCTGAATTTCGAAAATAGTGGATTTCCTAGCAGCGCCGTGGATTATCAACATTCACCCCGAAGCAGGCAACCCCTGACCTCCAGGCAATCTTTTCACGTAAGGTCTTTACTCGTCTTTGCCATAGCCGCCACCGCCCGGTGTTTTAATAGTCAACATATCACCTGGCTGCACATCGATTTCGCAAACCCCAGCTAGCAGACTGCTGCTGCCATCTGCTCGGACTATCAGGTTTTCGCCTAACATGCCCGCTTGTCCGCCGGCAATTCCAAAGGGTGGGTGTGGTCCGCGCCTTTGAGTTATTAGCGAAACGGCGAGGGATTCCAAGAACTCCAGGCGTCGAACCACCCCGTTTCCACCTCGCAACCGTCCCGCACCGCCCGATCCCTGGCGAATACTGAATTCCCACAAACGTACTGGATGACGCCGCTCCAGGATCTCAGGATCTGTCGCGCGCGTATTGGTCATGTGAACCTGCACTGCATCAGCGCCGGGTCCATCAGCAGTCGCTCCTGAGCCACCACAGATGGTTTCGTAATATCCAAACTCTTGATTACCAAAAAGCAAATTGTTCATCGTTCCCTGGCTGGCCCCAGCCAGGCCAAGAGCTCCCAGCAATACGTCTACGATACGCTGCGACGTTTCGACATTACCGGCAGCCACGGCAGGTGTCTGCTCCAAAGTTAATCCAACAGTAGGATTTAGCAATCCTGGAGGAAGTACGATTTCGACTGCATTCAAAGCGCCTTCATTAAGGGGAATCTCTTCATCAACCAAGAGTCTCAAGACATAAAGCACCGCGGCGCTAACAATAGCCTGATTGGCATTCAGGTTGTCCTCCACAGCCGGAGAACTTCCCGTAAAGTCAATAGTCATAGCCTTTTTACTTGGATCCTGATGAAATCTTAACTGCACCTGCAGGCAAACACTTTTTCCATCGGCTTTCTCTAAATAGTCTACAAAACGTGAACTCTGCTGATCCAATTGGGACAAAGCCATGCGCACTTTGGATTCGGCAGCCCTTTGGACTCCCAGCATGTTTTTCGCAACGGTTTGCTCTCCATAACAATCCACCAAAGCCAATAGTTCACGTGCGCCAAGTTGATTGGCGGCCACTTGAGCTCGTATATCAGCCAAATTCTCATCAACACGCCGTGACGGGTAAGGAGCATCGACAAGCACCTTCTGCAACTGCTCTTCCCTGGATATACCGTCCTTGACGAGGGCAAAATTGCTCAGCAACACACCTTCTTCTGCCAGACTTTGTGAGTTAGGTGGCATCGATCCAGGGCGGACACCACCGATTTCGGCATGGTGTGCACGGCATGCCGTAAAAAAAAGACGGTGCCCTTTCTTCGTGTCGTGAACAGGAGTTACTACCGTTAAATCGGGTAAGTGCGAGCCGCCACGGTAAGGGTCATTGGTCACAAATACGTCTCCTGGAGACATATTGGGATACTCGGCTAGTACAGCGCGCACCGAAGTGCCCATGGCTCCCAAATGTACTGGGACATGGGGAGCATTGGCCACCAACTTGCCATCGGCAGTAAAAACGGCACAGCTGAAATCGAGTCGCTCTTTAACATTCACACTTCCTGCGGTGCGCTGCAAAACATGGCCCATCTGTTCGGCAATACCAGCAAACAGATTGTTGAATAATTCTAATGAGACGACCGTTGGAGAAGCGTCGTTAGATTGCGCAGAAGATAAACGTGCCAGCGAATGGGAGCCATCCTCCTTAAACTCACAAACGAGCAACAACTCTCCCTCCGAGAGCATTTCAACAACCCAGTCAGGTTCTACAACAATTGTGGAATGACGATCCGCAATCAATGCGGGGCCTGCAATTCGATGTCCAGGCTGCATGGCAGCTCGATCGTACAAAGGGGTTTCCAATAATTGCCCATCAAAAACTGCTTCGGCAACCTTCTTTGGAAGGCAGGGCAGGGCGGGACAACGTTGCGATTCCATGCAAGGATCCTGGGTCATCCCTACAACCTCGACCCGTGCAGCAACTATTTCGATCGGTCGTCCAGCTTGAGAGTATCCAAACAACTGACGATGATGCTGCTCAAAAGTTGCCTCTAAGGCCTCTACGGAGTCAAAGGGAATATTGAGCGCTGCATCGGTCCCCAGGTATCGCATATCCAGCGAACAATGGGTTGCAATCCAATGATCTGCAATACCTTCTGCCAGAATACTTTTACGAGATTCATAGCCTAGGCTGTCGAAAATATCCTGCAGGGCTGGGCTGTCGATCTCATCAATTTGTTTACCAATACTCCTGGCTGTATGCCGGGTAATGTCTGCGTGTCCAATTCCGTAGGCGCTCAAAATGCCTGCATCCGGGTGATAGAGAATGCTGCGCATACCCAGTTCGCGGGCAACTGCACACGCATGCTGAGCGGCTGCTCCACCAAAAGCAACCAGGCAATAGTCGACAGGATTTTCGCCTTTGGCGACCGATACACCTCGCACTGCGCGAACCATGTTCGAATTTGCAATCGACAGCAATCCTTCGGCCAATTTGAGCAATGACATGGACTCCTGATGTGAGGCTTCGACTTGACGGGCAATCTCATCCAGCCTCCGCTCAACGGCCTCTCGATCAAGAGGAAAAGGAAAATGATCGCTGGCTATTCTTCCTAAATACAAATTGAGATCTGTCACAGTGAGCGGACCACCATGCCCATAACAGGCTGGCCCTGGATCGGCACCCGCACTACTGGGTCCCACGCGAAGCTTAGTGCCATCAAACTGACAAATGGATCCACCACCGGCTGCAACTGTATCGATAGCCAGCATGGGGGTCATCAAACGAACACCCGCCTTGTGAGATTCATATTGCAACTCAAAGGCTCCACCCGATCGCGTGGCGTCAAATCGTGATACGTCCGTACTGGTCCCTCCCATATCAAACCCAATGGCACGCTGGAAACCGGCAGCGGAAGCTGCCCTTGCAAAACCGACAACACCTCCGGCGGGCCCCGAAAGCACACTCTGATGACCATGGAATTCTGCAGCGGCGACCAATCCACCTGCAGAACTCATGAGGCGTATCTGGCTGCTGGGCAGATCTTTTTTCAATTGTTGCACGTAATTCTTGAGCACCGGACTCAGGTAGGCATCCACTACGGTTGTTTCTCCGCGCACTACAATCTTTGCGAGTGGTGCAACCACGTGGGACATGCTGACTTGAGTGAAACCCACTTCTTGAGCCATCTCAGCAACAAGTTGCTCATGAGCCGGGTAGCGATCAGCATGCAGCAAGCAAATAGCTAGCGATTCAATTCCTTGCTGATAAAGTTGCCTGAGATTATCACGAATTTGAGCAGCCTTGGGCGCAATCAAAACGTTTCCATCAGCTGACATCCTCTCGTCCACTTCCAAGACTGTCTCGACGAGGGCAGCTGGCTTCTGAATCGTGAGTTCGAATAAACGAGGGCGATCTTGATAGCCAATCTGAAGGAAATCCCCATGGCCACGAGTGGTAACCAGGGCTGTGCGCGCGCCGGTGCGTGTCAACAGAGCATTTGTTCCATGGGTAGTTCCCAACCTCAATCGCAGAGGCGGGACCTTTTCGCTCAATGGCAAACCGAGTAAATAGCGAATTCCCAGCAAGGGGGAATCCAGATCGCATTTCAATTCGTAGCTGACGGCTTCTTGGACATGGATTGCGTCCTGCAATTCCAAAACCCCTGTGGCACTATCGAAATCTGTGACTATGCTGACACCTAATTCATTGCGGGCAGCATCGCGCAGCGTACATTGGAAGCCTGTCCAGAATTGGTCAGGTTCTCCACAGCGCTGGAGATCTTTCAGGCGATTTATCTTTGATCCCGGACCCAAAGCTCCCTGGGTTTTGCCCGAACTGAGAAGTTTGTGCCTTGTAATTCTATGATCAGGGCTTTTTGCCAGACAATCGGTGAAAGTTCCACCAACATCAATCCACATCTCCCACGGATTATTACCCATGAAGATAATGTAAGGGGCCACCGCTTGCATGGCAAACGACGGCGACGACGCGCCCCCCTTGAGCTCGTCGTCGCCGTTTTTGTGAATCCCTGGCAATCAGCTTTCTAGCAATGGAAACCTCGAATCCGCTCTACAGAAGTTACCGCTTCAAGCCTAGCGTTTCCAAGCTTTCTTAAACCAACTGGTTGGCTTGCTGGTGGATCGCGTTGGAGCGCGATCTCTAGCCAGAAAATTACTTTTCTTACGGATTAGGTTGGCTAGTGTCTTGCCTTCTGGTGGAATCACAAAAAACTGAGGATCATCCACGACCCAGGGCGTTGACCAGTTTTTGCCATTTTCCCAATTGGCTACATTAAGAAAGAAGTTATCAAACAACAGACAACGGGTGCCGTAGGGAAAGCTGGAATACAGGAAATCCTCCTCAGTCAGGTCGTCGACACCTTCACTCGCGTAATAATGCACCTTGCCATCGGGTGTGAAAGAGAGTCCAAAAGTCCACCAGCCAGGTTCATCAATCTTGGGACCCCCCAAGTCGCGGCCGCTGGCTTGCGCACGAATGCTTATTTGTGCATAATCTTCCTTAAAGCGTTTGTCGGTTTCACTTCGGAAGAGAACAAAAAAACCGGGCCAATAGGCATCGACTTTTCCGTTCTTTTCTTTGCCCCGAACATCCGCTCGTATCCCAAATGAGGCACCCGTACGATTTTCCCATTTTTCGAAGGGGGGTAGATAAACGCGCACTGTACAGCTGGGTCTCCACCCGACAGGAATAGCACGTCCTATTCGAGTCGAAACGCCCATTAGCAAATCATCTTGCATTTGCGTGCCGGCCAGCTTACCGGGTATTCCCGAGTAGCGGGTTGCCAGGAGCAAGGCTCCTTTGCTGCCCTCGATTCCGCCTGGAGGTGTAGACACCCGTTTCACCACATCCGGTTGCCCACGCATAGCACTTTCGTACCAGCGCCGATTACGTGATTCTCCACCAGGAGGACGTTGTTGTTCATCTTGTTCATAGCTGGCCTTAGCGCCATTCTTGATGTAGCTCCAACGGGGATCTTCGAAATTATCTCCAACCTGCGTAACTCGTTGGCCTGTACCAGGCACAAAGGAGTCATCCGCATGTGCTGTCAGAAGGATTTGCGCCCATGCTATCAATAGGGGCACAACGAATATTGGCAGACGGCTCATCCTAGAACTCCGTTGCGTGCAGATTAAGATTGTGGGGAAACATAAGACGAGCATTGTTTGCAACACCGCCTCTTACTCACACACTTCCATGACCTTATCTATCGGCATCAATTGCCTGGTCGTTAAACTTTATCTGCCGCTAGCAACCTGGCCCGCAGCTATCACGCATTTTCATCTAGCTTTCTCAAACGCGGTCTATTTTGGTTTATAGATCACCTCCCTCCAAAGAAAACCGCGTTTTTCGAACTGAATTTGGAACTACTGAATGACCAAAAAACTACCCAATATCAAATTACAGTCGTTCCAAGTTCTTGAGTTGACGCAAAAGTCATTACCCCGCACCTGAAAGGGTCACGCAAGCATTGCACCACGATCGAGTGTGTAACTCCGGTGGGGTAAGCATACTGATTGAAACGAATCCCCCAGGGTATCTCGCCAAAGCTCGCAACCCTGGGCTCTGAGAACGACCCCCCTACGGGGTAATTTCGCTGGCATTGGGTATGCCGTCTTGGTGCTACCGTTCATCACTCGGAGAGTGATGGCTACCACCAAGGCAAAAGGGCCTGGTACTCTACGGACTCAAAGCAGCCAGAGAACACCCACCCGACAACGTTATCCCAACGTAGCGGTACCATGGTGAGCTTGCATCTTATTACCCCTGGAATTATCTCAGGGTACAGCCGTCCGAATCCTTGCATATTTCACAAGCTGGACCTGTAGACGTTGCATGCTGAATACAAGTGCTGATTCGCTCATTGATGATCTGGAACATCAATTCATGCAGTCCCAATGGAGCTGTTACCAGATGTTTGATATCTGGATAGGCCTGGCAAGCCTGGGCAGCTAAGGCAGGTATGTCCTGGCTCCAGTGTCTGCCGGGTGCCAAGAAGTAGGGAAACACAATGACCACTTTGGCGCCTTGATTCGCACAATTTGCAAAAGCCGTCCCAATCGAAGGCTCAGCCAGTTCCATGTGGGCCGGCTCAATAATCTGCCACTGTGTATGACTCCGAAAAGCCTTTACCACTTCCAGCAGTAAATTATTACTGGCTTCAAGACGCGACCCGTGATCGACTAGAATCACACCGATTTCGTCCCGCGAAATACCCAGTTTTTCTGCATCTAAAATCATCAAGAACCAACATGTCCGATTGGTAAAGAATAGATGCTGGCTAGTTTTTGTAAATCTTATGCTGAGGTCGACCGGAGAGAATTTGCTCTTTTCCCCAATTGGTTACTGCTCGGAACGCATCGCTGCGTATGAAGTCATTGAAGGCCTCTTCTGCGGACCACTCACTTGTTATTAAATACGAAGCGCTGTCCGTCGTATCTTTCCAGAGGGTGGAATTCGTGTGGCCTTCTGCTGCGTTGAGGGCGTCGATGACACCAGCAAATTTATCTTCAAAATCCTTTTGCTTACCTTCAATGACGTGATAATTCATACCTACGGTGATCATGTTGCGAATTACTCCTGCAATTGCGTGCCAAGTTTACGGACCAGCATTGTAGCATGATTTCTCGAATCGTATACTCACTAGATCCAGGGTGCAGAGAATGCTGCAAGCAAATGTGCCTGGCTCCAGAACAACTACAACAGCAGCGACTTGCGGGAAAACACTAATTTCCAGTTGCTGTTGCCAGCTCAAAAAATCGCTCCCCTGCAAGTCGTCTGCATAGCGAAAGTACCAGCCCGTTGTGGCGTTTGTCAGGTCTGAGCGATCAACATCCCCATCAAAATCGAAATCGGCTGCAAAATGTGCGGCAGCAAAGGCAGCTTCGCTAGGAGGGCATGCCCAGCGGTCGTTGGATCGATATCGTCCCAAAAGAGTTAGGTGCTCGGGTCACTTGCGATCTGCTGCGTGTTGTAGAAAATATCCCCAGGATCCAATCCGTGGGCCGCTGAGTCTGTAGCATTCGCTAGTCCGTAGTCTCCCGGATTTGCTGCCACGTCGCTGATTGTTTCTGCAGTGTCGAGCCGGAAAAAGGTCACATCGGGGTAAACTGCTTCCAAAGAATCCAGTGCGTCGTCCATCGCTTGATTGAAATCTACGGTCAGTGCGTTCCAAGTCGCGACTTGCGCGGGAGAACCGTTAAAGCGTGGCGTCATACCCAAGAGTGGCAAATTGGGAATAAGAAAGTTTTTTGCTTACGCACCGATAAGCAATTCCAAAGAACTTTTGATGCTATTGGCCGGTTGAGAAACATAAGTTTACCTCCTAAAAGATCATGGGTTCCGGAAAAAACGACTACGAGTGCACAGGAATCTACTGCACCAATCGCAAGTGCGTCTGCTACCTGGTCGTCTACATTATCGACAATAATTCTTCTAAAAAAACCCGAACCCGAAGTCTGCGCACCACCGAAAGCATAATTATTGCCTCCTGTGGAACTTTCACTCAGCGGCCCAGCCCCAATTGGGTGGCAAGCATTTCTGAATAAACAAGGCCCTTCGAAAAGCGTCCTCCGAAATAATGCAAGCCTGGAACTAGACTAAGCGAAGAGGAGGATGTGTTACCCAAATCCGATAAGCTGTCCCCGAAAACGATTAGATCTGAGTAGGGGCCCGCTGCAACACCTGAATTAAAAAGAAAAGGCATAAGTGACGAGATCGCTATCTGCAAACAAAAATATCGAAACCGATACATTCTTGAGAACTCCTCGAAGGTTCGATTCTAATCTTGAAACTCAAACACAACTACTCGACTTCGGCTCGCAATTTGGCACGTATTTCAGCAAGTCGATGGCCCAATTCTACTTCAAATCCCCTCGAGACAGGTGTGTAGTACTCTCGATCCACGCCCAAGTACTCTTGCGTTGCAATACCATCTTCGGCGTTATGTGCGTACTCGTATCCCTCACCATGACCTAATCGTTTTGCTCCCGAATAATGGCTGTCACGCAAATGCTTGGGAACTGGCATAGTACGGCCTTCGCGCACGTCTTTTCGTGCTGTTGCGATGGCTACTGTCGCTGCATTCGATTTTGGGGCACAAGCCAAATAGGTTACCGCCTGGGCCAGGTTCAGCTGACATTCCGGCAAACCTACAAGCTCACAAGCTTGCATGGTAGCCACTGCCAGTGCCAGCGCCTGTGGATCGGCATTGCCAATATCTTCGCTCGCCAAAATCACCAACCGTCGCGTGAGAAACCGTACATCCTCTCCACCTTCCAGCATCCGAGCTAGCCAGTATATTCCCGCATCTGGGTCACTCCCTCGAATACTTTTTATCATTGCGCTAATGCTGTCGTAGTGTGAATCTCCGTCACGGTCGTAAGCCATTGCTTTACGCTGCACCGATTCAGAAGCCAGTTCGAGTGTAAATTCCACGGGCTGCGATTCCGACGAAAGCACGCCAATCTCCAGGGCACTGAGTGCCTGCCTCGCATCGCCGTCGCATGTACTGGCCAAAAAATTTGCCGCAGCGTCATGCATATTAACTGCATACTTCCCTAAGCCACGATCAGAATCCTGTAAGGCACGCGTGAGGAGAATTTTGATATCCTTTTCGTCTATTGGCAAAAACTCAAAGACACGACTACGACTGACCAAAGCGCTGTTGACAGCAAAGAAAGGGTTCGATGTGGTTGCTCCCACTAACACGACCGTACCTTCTTCCACGTCGGGTAAGAGTGCGTCTTGTTGTGATTTGTTAAAGCGATGAATTTCGTCAATAAACAGCAGGGTCCTCGTTCCTTCAGCTAGCAGCACATCGCGTGCATTGTCTAGCACTTCTCGCAATTCTTTCACGCCGCTCGTTACCGCATTGAGCTGACGAAATCGGCATCGCGTCTCTCTTGCCAGCAAGTGGGCCAAAGTTGTCTTGCCAGTTCCGGGTGGACCATAAAAGATTAGCGCGGTCAGGCGGTTGGCCTTGATCAATCGGCGCAACAATTTGCCCTCCCCCAGGAATTGCTGCTGCCCGACAAACTCCTCCAAATTCTGTGGGCGCATGCGCGTTGCTAAAGGCTGGGCATGACGTCGATTCTCTGCTTCTGCAGCGGCAAACAAGGACATGATAAGAGGGTGCTTAAGATTAGGGTGCAATGTGCTAATTGTTCTGTGCGTGAAGGGCTTGGACTAAGGTGCTGGCCCTCCAGTCACGCTAATGATAACTACCGTTGTAAGGGGCATGTCTTTGTTCGGCTAGCCTTCCGTTAATACCAGCAAGAACTCTCCTGCAGGTGTTTCTTACCAGAAAATCCGGAATTACCCAAGAGACGGCCATTCATCCTTTGGGATTCCTTGTGGGAGATGGAGAAGTTTAAATGGAACATTATGATTTTGTGATAATTGGCACTGCTCCTGCAGGGCAAAAGGGAGCTATTCAAGCGGCCAAACTGGGCAAACGTATTGCTATCATTGAGAATGATCGTGTTCTTGGTGGCGCCCAAATTAATACAGGGACGATTCCCTCCAAGGCACTTCGTGAAGCCGTACTACAACTTACAGGTGGTAATCATAGTGGATACTTTGGCCAACTCGGATCGACCAAGAAAGAAGTTACTATTGCAGATCTGGTAATTTTTTCACAGCGAGTAATTCGAAATGAATGGGAAGTTATTCGTAATCAGTTTAGCGCAATGATCTCGAATTGATCTGCGGCCGGGCGAGCTTTATTAGCCCCCATGAAATAGCTGTAGAGAATGGCGAAGAAGTCGAACATATATCAGCGGACCATTTTTTGTTAGGAGTAGGGGCTCGCCCTGCACGTCCTTTAAATATACCGTTTAACGGCAAAACAATCTTTACTAGTGACGAAGTGATGCATCTGGATCACTTACCCAAAACGATGCTTATTGTGGGTGGCTGTGTGATTGGCACAGAGTATGCCTGCATCACGGCCACGCTTGGCGTGCAAGTCACGCTTATTGAAGGTAGAAATAAAGTCCTTGGTTTCCTAGACAAAGAAATTGCTCGAGGCCAATTGCTAGGTGACGAAATGGGCATGCTTAAGATGCTGATTCACCAGGAAACACATGAACTGCCAGGAGTGCATGTGATAGGCACAGGGGCTACAGAGTTGATCCATATAGGACAGGCCGTGATGACCCTTAAAGGCAATGTGGAGTTTTTTGTAAACAACGTGTTCAATTCCCCCACTTTAGCAGAGTGCTACAAAGTAGCAGTATGCAATGGACTGAATAAGTTGAATAATGTCTGCAGTGGAAGTTGTCAGCCAGTTGCGGTAAGCTACTAAGTATCGCCGGGCCAAAGCCTGCTAGATATTTAGCCAACTAAGCCGGTACACGTTTTCGCTTTGCCATGAATTTATTCACTTATGGAACGTTGATGTTTCCTGAGGTATGGAAACGTATCGATATTGGTGAATTTGCATCTCAGCCGGCAACCTTATATGAATTTGCCATTTACCGAATACGTGATGCCGTGTTTCCAGGCCTCGTTCGCGGCAGTGCATCGGACCAGGTGCGGGGTCTGGTATACTTCGATCTTGATGAAGAAACCCTATTCGAAATTGACACCTACGAGTCGAATCTCTACGAGCGTGTCCCTGTAGCGGTCACACTGGATAACAGCTCACAATTGTCTTGTGAAACTTACAGGGTCCTCGACTCTTGTCGCGATGTGATCACGAAAGAACCGTGGGATGCAATCCGCTTTGAGCAGGAAGATCTGGAGAAGTATCTCCAGGGTAGCTAACACGCTTATTTCATCGACAGCCAGGCAGATTCGCTTCGAACCATTTTCTCTACGATAGTTCCCTCAGTAGAGCCCATGACTATCGTGCGTGCTCTCTGACTACAGAAACACTCGATTGGCCTGCAGGCTTTCGAGCTCTGCAATAAACATTTGCTCTAAGACGCCGATCCCAGATGCATCTGCAAAGAATAAAGGGCAAGCAGTCGTGCATCAGAAATTCAATTCCCATTGTGTGTAAAAGAAATCTGCATCCTTGGGAGCAAGGATCTTGTTACCACGCCAGAAATGGGACCAGCCGAAAAGGATGTTTGATCTAGGGGCGAACTGATATTTGGCAATCAGGTCAAGCTCGTCACCCAAATCTTTGCTTGCTGGGCTTTGTGGTGGAGTGCCACCAATGGAAGGCACAATGTCTGTATCTTGATTACTCATAAAATGCCAGTACCAGCAGAGGAGACTCCATTTACTACTTGGCTTCATTGTCAGTAAAACATTTGGCGACTCAATATTGCTGCGCTGGACTGCGTCGATGAAGCCAAAGTATTTGTGAGCAAGCGGGAAAAGCTGGTTGAAGCGGTTGAAGTCACCACCAATATTGTTTCCGGAAGCGTAATCGTAGTAAAACCAAACGACGGGTGACCAGGGGAACACTGAACCAAGCTTGCGACCCAATCCACAGGTACAATAGGCTGCTTCGTGATCGAGACCCAATCCACTTTGCCGACCAAATTGTGGACCGCCTTCCAGATCAAGAAGCCAGTCATCAATTCCGCCATGGATTCGTAGACCGACTGTGTGAATCGAGAAGTCACCAGACCCGGCTGCTGGGCCTGGGGGGTTCTCATTGTCGTAGCCGTAGTAAAACGTTTCTAGGGATATATTCTCAAAACCGCCATAGGTTACGTTGCAGCCGTAAAAAGGTTGGTCGTAGTCCGCTTCGTCGAGATCATTGGGGTCCACCGGAACAAAATGAGTAAAGAAACCGTCGAACCCCCAATCTCCAGATTGGGCAATCACTTTCACACCCTCAAAATTGCGACGAGTATTCGCCCAATCGAGTGGCGAGACCAGTCGCTGCGCTCCATAGAGCAACTCTTGACGACCAATGCGTACAGTTACCCCATCCGTCACTTTTAAATCAGCAAATACATTGAGAAAATCGCCGTAGTTGCGGTCGATTCCACGTGGAATGTAGTTGCCGCCGTCGTCAGACGCTTCGGCCAGAATTGCTTCTGTAAAAATGCGCAGTCGGTCGTTAACGCTCCAGTTTGTGTAGAGCCTTAACCGTGTGAGTGCAACGTCGGTTTCTGTCGCTTGAAAACGACTGAGGCCTCCTGATTGGCCCATGCCTCGTTCGTGATGGTATCGTAGACGAAGTTGTCCGCCGAAGTCGAGCGTACCCCAGTCACCCCCGGCCACTGGCATCAGCTTCAGGCAATCTCCCAGACAATCCCCTTGGTAGCAGGGGGCGTTCAGGTAACTGAAATCGTTGGCATAAAACAGTGCCTTGTGAGAGGTGGCACATGGATTAGGTTTGTCTTTCTTGCCAACTGCTGCTCCGCAATCGACTCCATCCCCACAAGACACGTCAACTCTGCATTCATTGCATGAGTCGGCCAGATAACTAACTGGCGTTCCATCGATTTCTAGAACAGAAAAGGTTTCGAAGTCGGGCGAAGTCTGAAGGCATTCCTCACCCTGCAGGGAGCTAGCACTAATGAGTATCGCGGAGACTGCTAGCACACATGTGCTATGACATGCGCTATGTAAGTGGGACATTTCCGTACATCCTCTTCAAATTAATTGTTCGATCTAATAGCTTACTGGATACGCTTCGTGTCAGTATCCGAACCAACCTCGTACAAACTCCCGCCTTTGCATTTGGTATGTGCGATAACACGATCGTACTATTTCAGCCAATTGCAGAGTCCTTCAGGTGCTATCGGATGTTTGCCCTTCTGCTAATACTTTCAAGCGGGTATTCGGAATACTTTAACAAAGTGGCGCTTTTCAGGACCAGCATTCTTAACCAGAAATTCATGCATGGAGAGCTGGCTCGAGTTCTGGTGCGTGCTCAACTGCGCTGGCAATATTTTTCTGAACAACTGCAGCCGCAAAATCTTCCTTGGCTTCTGATTCAGCCTCAGGATTAAACTTCACCGCAAAGGCGAGAAATGAGCTGGCTGTTACCAGCCCTCCCAGAATAAGGAGTGCCGTAGGCCAGTCGAGTGATCCTTTGAACAGAAAACCAGCTGCCACTGCTCCGGCATTACCTCCTGCCCCCACAATCCCTGCTACGGCCCCTAAGGCTTTCTTATTAACGAAAGGTACAACTGAAAAAGTTGCGCCTTCTGACATTTGAACAAACAGACTGAAAACGATCAGGGCGGGCAGGGCAACGGCCAAAGCTGACATTTGCGAGAAGAACATCAAAGCTATGCCTTCACAGAACAAAGCGATAAACAACCAACTCACCCGACCACGAAGTCCCCATTTTGCGCCAAACTTGTCACCTGAGATTCCACCCAGTGTGCGCGCAAATAGATTCATCAGCCCAAAAGAAGCGGCCATGGTGCCGGCAGCGGTCAAGCCCAGGCCGAAGTAATCGATGAAATATAGGGCTGCAATATTATTGATGGTTAGCTCGATGCCAAAACAGGCTCCATAGATCACAAACAATGCCCAAACGCGATAATCTCGGCAGGCAGCCCAGAAGTCGCCATTCATTTTTTTCGTTGAAGGTAGCTTTCCTTCAGCGCGTAATTCTTTGAAATTTCCGTCCGGTGTATCCTGAGTGAACCGGTAGTAGGCAATACCCGTTAAAAAGCAAACAAACCCCGCCACCACCATGGCTGCCCGCCAGCCAACTGCTTCGCTAAACCCCAATACAGTGACAAAAAATGCAAACACCATGGGCATCATAAGCTGTGTCACACCGCCTCCCATATTTCCCCAGCCTGCAGATGTTGCGTTTGCTGTCCCAACAACATTGGGTGCAAACATAATCGATGTATGGTATTGGGTAATCACAAACGAGGCACCGATCACGCCAATGAGCAGTCGAAATATCAAAAATGTCTGGAAATCATGTGCTAGTCCAATGCCCATGACTGGCAGCGATCCCAATATGAGTAGCCACGTGTAAGTGAGCCGGGGACCAAATCGGTCGCATAACCATCCTATCACTAGACGTGCCAAGACTGTCACCGTGACCGAGGCGATGATCGACCAACCGACCTGTGATTTAGTCAATGACAATTCTTCTCGCACGACCGCCATTAGCGGAGCAATACCAAACCAGGCAAAGAAACAGAGAAAGAATGCAAACCACGACATGTGAAATGCACGAATCTGTGGCATTTTTAAGTTGAAAAAGTTACCCCAAAGAGAGTTGGACTTGTTTTGTGTTTCCATGGTGGGTCTCCAGGTGGTACGACGCGAACAGGACATCGCCGAGGCTATGCACTAAAAAATTACTAAGCCCGCATATTTCAAACGTTCGGGTAGCGCAGCTTTGGTAGGACTTAGGCCGCTACAGAAGAAACGTACAAAATATTTGGGTTAGAACGCAGGCATGTCAAAACACCTGCAATGGTGGTCAGCCCGGATATTTCATGCGTTTTATAGCGGAGTAATCTAAGTACTTTTCTGTCAGTGCTTGTGAAACCTACAACCGGAGGCAATTTGTTAGCACCTCGAGGATCGCAAGTTAAAGCGCAACGGGGCCAAAAAAGAAATCAGGCTACCGCAGCTGGAGCGGATGGAATATGCGAGCAAGGAAGGAATAATTTGGCGGGGGTCTTGCCTTTTCTTGTGAGAGTATAGTTGCAATTCATACTTTGGATTCCGTCTTAGCTTCATCATCAAGGCAAAACGCGTGCCATGCTGCGTCATAAAGATCATGCATGCTTTTTAAAGTTGGCTATTAGGTTAAAAACAAACGGCTAAGAGTTTCTTCATAATATTTCAGGACTGCCAACAGCAGGCTTTTGAGGCACACGCTGCTTAGAGAATGCGCACATCCAGGCTGTCTGCAGCCCCCAATATAGCCCGGTCTGCGTCGAAACGTCTAGCCGTAGCTGAGTGGAAGAGCAACATGTCAAATGGCGCGCGAATTGCGACATCCATTGAGGGTTCGCTGATTTACTTACTCGATTGTCCTACGAATGCGCATCCTCGAAGCTTCCTCCACTGCAACTTCCACGGATATTCCGCTGATCGATGCTTTGCTTACAGAACAACAGCAAACCACGGCTGTTGAACGCTTTGCGCAGCACCACGAGCATGCCAGTAAACCCCTGCTATCGGGACACTATCGTGATCTGATACCACTCACCAAGCCTCAGCCAGATGAGCAGTACGCTTTTGAAGTTGATCTGGATGCATGCTCAGGTTGCAAGTCTTGCGTGGCAGCATGTCACAACCTGAACGGATTAGGTGATGCTGAACAATGGCGAGCCGTAGGCTTGCTGCACGGCGGAACGGAACAGCTGCCCGTGCTTCAGCATGTTACCACTACATGCCATCACTGCATTGAACCTGCATGCCTGACAGGATGTCCTGTATTGGCATACGACAAAGATCCGCTGACAGGAATTGTCCGACATTTGGACGATCAATGCATTGGTTGCCAGTATTGCATCTTTATGTGTCCCTATGATGTGCCGCAATACAACGCATCGAAGGGCATCGTACGCAAATGTGACATGTGCCACGACCGATTGGCGATCGGAGAAGCGCCTGCTTGTGTGCAGTCTTGCCCAAACGAGGCAATCCTCATTCGCACAGTTCGCAGGGACGCGATAATTGAAGAAAGTGAAACAAACCAGTTTTTACCAACGGCACCTGAGCCTGGTGTAACACTGCCCACAACCGTCTACAAATCAAAGAAACCGCTTCCTCGGAATCTTTTGCCAGCAGATTACTATTCCGCGAACCGGCAACACAGTCACTTGGCATTGGTAATCATGCTGGTTCTCACCCAGCTTTCAGTCGGTGCATTTGTCATTGGGCAGATTTTGGTCTCGGGGCCGTGGGCCAATCCAACAATGCTCACAGCAATTCGTCCCGCCTATTCGTTTGCAGGTTTGGTGGTTGCTCTTATTGGCATGAACGCCGCAGTGTTTCATTTAGGGCGACCACTCTACGCTTTTCGTGCGCTACTTGGCCTTCGTACTTCTTGGCTGAGTCGTGAGATTCTGACTTTTGCAATTTTTGCATCGTTTGCTCTGTCAAGCGCTGTATCCGTTTGGCTAGCCAAAGCACGGCCCAGCATAGTCCCTCTGGCAAATACCTTGGGCTTGCTGACTGCGCTGAGTGGAATTCTAGCCGTTTATTGTTCAGTCATGATCTATGTCAAAACAAATCGCCCCTTTTGGAGTGCCCAGCGAACCGGATCTAAATTTCTACTCACAAGCCTGGTGCTAGGCATCCCCATTGCATTACTTGTGTCCTTGATTGCCTCGTACTGGAGCAATGCAATCACACCCTCAATGATCATGCAAAGTTATGGCCAATCACTCTGTCGCTGGCTGATGATTGCCGTGACTGCCAAGCTCACCCTGGAAGCCTCTGTTTTACTATGGCTGAAAAAGAGGCAATTCACGCCCCTTAAACGAACGGCCCTCTTACTCACAGGCGAGCTAAGCATGACAAACCTTTTGCGCTACTTCTTTGGAGTTATGGGAGGGCTGTTGCTACCTCTCGTGTTGCTATCCGAAAAAGCAACCCTACCCAGCACCGATGGGTATCAACCGCTGTTTATGAGTTTTGTCGTTTTGCTGATAACAGGCTTACTGCTCATCGGAGAAGTCCTTGAACGGCATCTATTTTTTGCTGCCTCAGTCGCACCCAAAATGCCGGGGGCTGCCTGCACATGAGTTTTGCAGAATCAAAACCCGTGAATCCTGAGCGAACTGCCAACTCGCTACTCCGCCAGTGGCAAGGCCCACTGACAGAAGAGTTGCTACGAGAACCTGGCAGATTTGGACTAGGGCAAGTCCCATTAAGCATGCAACCAGACGCTACAACTTCGATGGTATGCGGTTATTGCTCTACGGGTTGCTCGCTCAATATTCACATGCAGGATGGTGAGGCTGTCAATCTGACTCCTACGGTCGAGTATCCGGTGAACACTGGCATGGCTTGCCCAAAAGGTTGGGAAGCACTATCGGTACTTCAATCTCCGGATCGTGGCACCCGACCCCTATTGAAAGATAACCACGGCCGCCGAGCACCCGTGAGGTGGGACGTCGCTATGCGACAATTTTGTGAGCAATTCAAAGCGATTCAAGCCCGACATGGGAAACACTCTGTCGCTTTTTTGAGCACGGGTCAGATACCTACTGAAGAAATGGCCTATCTTGGAAGTCTTGCGAAATTCGGCATGGGAATGCTGCATGGCGATGGGAACACACGCCAATGCATGGCCACGTCTGTGATCGCCTACAAGCAATCCTTCGGTTTCGACGCGCCACCCTATACCTATCAAGACTTCGAAGAATCCGATGTACTTGTTTTGATAGGGTCAAATTTATGCATAGCACATCCCATCATGTGGCAACGCGTATGTCGCAATCCCAATAACCCAGAAATCCTTGTTCTCGACCCCCGCACCACAGAAACTGCAGTGGCTGCCACACAACATTTGCCTCTCAAACCAAAATCCGATCTGGAGCTACTCTATGGCCTGGCTCACATACTCATCTCCGAGGGCTGGGTCGACAAAGATTATATCGAACGTCATACGACCGGGTTTGAAGAGTTCAAGAATCATGTGGAGAAATACACTCCTGAGTATGTTTTTGAGAAAAGTGGAATTCCCCAAGAACGTTTGCATTATGCAGCTCGCACGATCCACAAAGGCCAGCGAGTCAGCTTCTGGTGGACCATGGGAGTCAACCAAAGCTATCAAGGTGTACGCACGGCACAGGCAATTATCAATCTTGCGCTCATTACCGGAAATATTGGTCGGCCAGGCACGGGTGCCAATTCGATAACAGGCCAGTGCAATGCGATGGGTTCACGCCTTTTCAGCAACACAACCAGCCTGCTCGGAGGGCATGACTTCAAAAACCCAGCGCACCGTCAGGAAATTGCTGAAACACTTGCCATCGACGCAGACCTCATTCCTACTGAAGACAGCTGGGCCTATGACCGCATCATCGAAGGCATCTTGCGAGATGAAATTAAAGGCTTGTGGATAATCTGCACTAACCCGGCCCATTCGTGGATCAATCAGAACACGTGCCATGAGATTTTAGATCGTCTTGATTTCCTGGTGGTACAGGACATGTATCATTCAACTGAAACAGCTGTTCGGGCCGACTTGTATTTGCCCGCTGCCGGCTGGGGTGAAAAAGAAGGAACCTTCATCAACTCCGAACGCCGTATCGGACTGCTTAAAAAAGTCGCCAAGGCTCCCGGCCAATCTCTTTCTGACTTTTCGATTTTTCGTTTGGTGGCCGACTACTGGGGCTGTGAAAAGCTATTCCAGCGGTGGCAACAACCCGAGGATGTTTTTCAAACACTTAAACAAATCTCGCGCGGAGGGCCCTGTGATATTACAGGCATTGACGGTTACCAAATGCTCGATGAATGCGGTGGTATTCAATGGCCCTTTCCGGAGAATTCTAGTAACGAAATACAACAGCGGCGACTTTTTGCAGACGGCAAGTTTTACCATCCTGATGGTAAAGCGCGTTTGCTTTTCGAGGATTCACGCGAAATGCCTGAGCAACCCAACCACCGCTACCCCTATTTGTTAATTACCGGTCGGGGCACCGCGTCCCAGTGGCATACACAAACTCGAACAGCCAAGTCTTCAGTACTCAAGGGACTCTACCCCCAAGACATCTACATCGAAATCAACAGCAAAGATGCCCGACGAGAAGGTATTCGTCCTAATTCCATGATTCAAGTGGAATCGCAGCGAGGCAAAGTAACGGCTAAAGCTTTTGTGACACCCACTGTCCAGCCAGGGCAGTTGTTTCTTCCTATGCATTACGAAGCAACCAACCAACTGACTCTGGCCCATTTCGATCCCTATTCGCGACAACCCTCCTATAAGAATTGTGCGGTGCGCATAACACTTTCCCACCAGGTGCCTAGCAGCTGATCCGCAGGAAGAGCAACCATGAACAAAACCCAACAAACAGTCGTTGTGATTGGCAATGGCATGGTAGGCCATCGCTTTGTGGAAAAAATAGTCGAATTTGATACTACCAAACAGTATAAGATCGTCACATTTTGCGAAGAACCAAGAGCGGCCTATGATCGGGTCGGTCTGACCTCTTTCTTTGCTCATCGAGATGCTGAGCAATTAATGATCGCCCGTTTGGATTGGTATCGGCAAAAGGGAGTCGATATACATCTGGGTGATCGCGCTAATGCCATTGACCGTAAAGAACGAATCGTCCGATCTGATGCCGGAGTCGAAATCAATTATGACAAAATTGTGCTAGCGACTGGATCGTATCCCTTCGTACCTCCCATTGATGGCATCAAAAATCGGGGAGTCTTTGTTTACCGGACCATTGAGGACTTAGAACGAATCATTGAATACGGAAAAAATGCAAACAGATGTGCTGTGATTGGAGGGGGCTTACTCGGACTCGAAGCCGCCAAAGCAGCTTACGATCTTGGCTTAGAAACTCACGTGATCGAATTTGCACCACGGCTTATGCCGAGACAAATCGATGATGAAGGCTCACGTATGCTAGTTAAGCGAATCGAGGAAATGGGCGTTCATGTGCATTTGAACAAAAGTACCCAAGAAGTCCTGGGCAATGGACAAGTTGAAAAAATGGTATTCAACGAGGGCAGTCAACTCGACGTAGATATGATCATTGTCTCCTGCGGAATTCGACCTCGCGACGACCTGGCTAAAGAGAGTGCCTTGCAAACCGGCGAACGTGGAGGTGTGATTATTAACGATCATCTGCAAGCATCTGATCCTGATATTTTTGCCATCGGAGAAGTCGCACAACACGAGGGAATGGTCTATGGCCTGGTCGCTCCAGGATACGAGATGGCTGAGGTCCTTGCCATGAATCTAACTGGCAGCGATGCTCAGTTCACGGGAGCTGACATGTCGACGAAGCTGAAGTTGATGGGTGTTGATGTGGCCAGTTTTGGTCAATACGAGCTGTCAGCTGATGAGTCGACTCCCTTGGTTTACGAAGACCCTTTTGCAGGCGTTTACAAGAAGTTGTTTTTCAATGCAGAAGGCAAGCAGTTGCTTGGGGGCATCTTGGTGGGCGATGCCTCTGATTACGGGACACTCTCAGTGCTCGCCAAAAGCGGCGACGAATTGCCATGTCCAGCAGGGAATCTGCTAGGTGGCTCGGGTGGCGGAGCGGCGGCAGCACTAGGCGGAGCAGACAGCATGCCTGGCAACGCGCAAATCTGCTCATGCAACAATGTGTCCAAAGATGACATTTCAGCCGCGATTTCTGAACAAGGACTCACAACCTTGGCCAGTGTAAAATCCTGCACCAAGGCTGGCACAGGCTGTGGTGGATGCATGCCATTGGTTACAGATATCTTCAAGTCAGAACTTGCCAAAGCCGGCGTCGAAGTGAACAACCACCTTTGTGAACACTTTGCTTATTCCAGGCAAGAACTATTCACCATAGTTAAAGTCAAGGAGGTCCACACTTACGACGAGCTGCTAGCATCCCATGGCAATGGCAATGGGTGTGAAATATGCAAGCCAGCGGTCGCTTCAATTCTTGCCTCGCTTTGGAACGACACGATCATGGAGCCACAGCATCAGACGCTCCAGGACACAAACGACCGTTTCTTGGCCAATATGCAGCGTGGTGGCTTATACTCTGTTGTGCCACGTGTGCCGGGTGGTGAGATTACCCCCGAAAAGCTCATCGCTCTTGGCGAAGTTGCAAAAAAGTACGCCCTTTACACAAAAATAACCGGTGGTCAGCGCATCGATTTATTCGGAGCCCAGCTCCATCAACTGCCCGATATCTGGGAGGAGTTGATCGACGCAGGCTTTGAAAGTGGCCATGCTTACGGCAAAGCTGTTCGCACCGTTAAAAGCTGCGTCGGCACGACCTGGTGTCGTTACGGTGTGCAGGACAGTGTCCGATTTGCGATTGAAGTCGAAAAACGATATCGGGGCATACGTGCGCCACACAAGATCAAATTTTCTGTCTCCGGTTGTGTTCGCGAGTGTGCCGAAGCGCAGTGCAAAGACGTCGGATTGATCGCTACTGAAAATGGTTACAATCTTTATGTTTGCGGTAATGGTGGAGCTAAACCGCGACACGCTGATCTCTTTGCTACCGACATCGACGAAAAAACAGCCATCAAGTACATCGACCGTTTTCTCATGTACTACATCTTCACCGCAGACAAACTCACCCGCACGGCCACATGGGTTGAACAAATTGAAGGCGGACTCGATCACGTAAAAGAAGTTGTCATTGAAGACAAATTAGGGCTCTGCAATGAGCTAGAAAAACGCATGCAACACCTGGTTGACACCTACCTATGCGAGTGGAAAGCCGTTGTTGATGATCCTGAAAAACGAAAGCTGTATCGGCAATTCATCAATACAGAAGAAACGGAGCCCAGCATTGAATTTATCGACGAACGTGGTCAGCAACGCCCAGCGAATTGGTCTAAAAATGAAGAACTCGTCCAGATTCAAATGCCAACCAAGACAACTCCTAAGAACGGAAAATTACATCAACATGAAAAACCAAAACCAGAATGGGTTGAAGTCGGGAAAGTGAAAGACTTCCCTCAAGATGGCGGAGCTGCCATTAAATATGGCGACGTACAAATTGCCGTGTTCAATTTCTCCAGTCGAGGAGAGTGGTATGCCTGCCAAAACATGTGTCCACACAAAAATGCGTTTGTACTTTCGCGAGGCATTCTTGGAAATAAGGATAGTGCGCCAAAAGTGGCCTGTCCCCTTCACAAAAAACCATTCTCGCTAAAAAGTGGTGAATGCCTTTCTGGAGAGGACTATTCTGTAAAAGTTTTTCCTGTAAAGCTTGATGGGGAACGAGTCTACGTAGAATTACCACCCAAATCTCAGCTTGACGCACTACTTGCAACGCGACTGCACATTATCGGCGAAGAAGGCACCAACGACTGCTCTGCATGTTCACCAGAAAACACAACCAATCTACTTGCTTCGAGCACGGTTCCATAATGTCGGCTGCAACCCTGCAAAGCTCCAAATATTAAGACGGATTGAGCAGGTCGCCCACAACAAGCGAGTGTGACTTGCTCGAGCAAATCACGTGGACCACTGCCGCAAGGGGCCTACAGTAATGGTCGTATGACGCGTAAACGGAAACTCTACAAGGACACGGTGGACATCTGCTAGAGTGACATTGTCTACGGTCGCAAGATCGTCTGCCACACTGCGGTACTCACGCCGTTGCATCCAGTTTCCGCCCACATTAAATAATCGATTCCGTGGCCGTTCGCTTCCTAAGACGACGCGCGCTTTGACTTTTGACTGGGCTTGCCGCAGCTCCTCATCGGAAAATCCATCGCGTTCGGCCACTTCTTGAAGGGCCACCATACGGGCAAAGTTTTCCTGCGATTGTGAAGGATCACAACTAAGCCAAGAAAAAAACATGCCGGCACCCAGATATTCGTAATGCCCTAAGC
>CAWWCC010000021.1:0-23432 GCA_963935315.1 uncultured Planctomycetaceae bacterium
ATAGGAGTCCGTCTCGTGGGCTCGGAGATGTGTATAAGAGACAGTTACTGTGCTACAGTCCCAACTCCTGAAGTTTTGGTTCAATCGCTTCGGCCCAGCGTTGGTAGACAAGTTCGCTGAGATGGAGCGTATCGGGCATGATCTCAGCTGAGAGGCTGCTATCGGGTTCCAAAAAGACTTTGCCAATATTGAGCCCGTGAACCTTCTTACCATCAGCAAAGCGGCGAATTCGTTGATTGATCGCCTGGTTATTGAGGCGTTTTTCGTCGAATTCTGTACGCCCCCGCGGAAAGATACCATGCAGCACCACCTTCGTTTGGAGAGATTGGTCACCAAATGATTTCCAAGATCCGCTTGATGCCTACAGCCACTTCTGCTGGGGCCTGCATGAAATGTCCGGTATTGTTCGTACCTATCATCAGGACGACAACTTCGGGTTTGATTTTGGTAAAACCTCCCCCATTTTGTAATCGCCAGATGATGTGTTCGGTGCGATCACCGCCGATACTCAAGTTGATGGCCTGGCGGGGAGCATATTTTTCTTTCCAGACTCTTTTGCCTTCGTTTTCCCAGGACAGTATCTACTCAGGACAATGCTTCAAATAGAATTGAGTTGGGCACTCGTCCAAAAAACAGGGCCAGGTCATGTTCGATCCGTTTGGTTGAGTTTGACCGGGCAGCTTGCATAAGCCAGAATGGCAGATCCGGTATCCCCAGGTTCGCATGCTAGAGACGAGAGGTTTCCCGCCGATGAGAATATGCGTATCTCAGCACCCATCCCGATTGATTTTTCTCGTTTGCTACGTTTGCTTTGGCTCTTTGTATCCGCTACGAGACACTCTGGCGGTTGAACCCAGCCTGCTGCTTCAACCTGGAAACCATATTGCCTATATCGGCAATACCATGGCCGATCGTATGCAGCACCACGGGTGGCTGGAGACTTATCTGCATGCCCTTTTCCCTCGCCACGCGTTGACTTTCCGAAACTTGGGATTTGCTGCAGATCAGGTCGCCGAACGACCTCGATCTGCTAATTTCGGCGATGCAAATCAGTGGCTCACAAAGTGCAAAGCAGACGTCGTGTTCTGTTTTTTCGGCTACAACGAAGCACTCCGGGGTCCATCCAAGTTGCCGAAATTTGAGTCGGAACTGACCAAAATGATTCGAGAGATGCGGTCGCAGCAATACCAGGGTCAATCACCACCGCGTCTGGTTTTGTTTTCGCCCATCGCCCACGAAAATCTCTCTAGTCCCCATCTTCCGGACGGAAAGCAGAATAACGAAAACTTGAAGCAGTACACGAATGCCATGCAGCGAGTTTGTAGTGAGCAGGGTGTGCGCTTCGTTGATTTGTTTACCACCTCTCAGGCCCTCTATCAACGGCAGGCCCAACCGCTCACCATCAACGGAATCCATTTGACGGAGTCTGGCAACAAACTTTTTGCCGCGGAAATTATTCACCAGTTGTTTTCTCTTCCACCCCCAAAAGACTCGGGCCAGCTCACGAAACTGAGAGACGCGGTCCTGGAAAAAAACTTCTACTGGTTTAATCGATATCGCGTGGTGGATGGATTCAATGTTTATGGAGCACGGTCCAAGCTTGCCTGGCATGGTCAGTCGAATGCAGACGTGATGCGTCGGGAAATGGAAGTATTCGATGTCATGACCATCAACCGCGATCAGCGCGTGTGGGCAATTGCGCAGGGTGGTGACTTGACCATTGCCGATGATAATTTGCCTCCACTACTCAAGGTGAAGACCAACAAGCCTGGGCCCTTGCAAGACGAATCTTTTACTTACCTGGGTGGTGAAGCAGCGATCGAAAAAATGGAGGTGGCTGACGGGATGCAGGTCAACCTGTTTGCTTCAGAAGAACAGTTTCCGCGACTAGTCAATCCAGTGCAGATGGCAGTCGACCCTGATAGCCGCTTGTGGGCATCTGTCTGGCCTTCCTATCCACACTGGAATCCGACCGAGCCACGTCGAGACGCCTTGGTGATCCTGCCAGACGAAGACCGCGATGGCAAAGCCGATGCGTGTATTGTTTTTGCGGACGAGCTGAATAGTGTCACCGGGTTTGAGTTTTGGGGCGGTGGCGTCTTGGTGGCAGCACCCCCAGAAATTTGGTTTTTGAAGGACACAGACGGTGACGATCGAGCAGACGTCAAGATCCGCATGTTGCAAGGGGTTTCCAGTGCGGACATCCACCATACGGCCAATGCCATGTTGATCGGCCCGGATGGGTGGCTGTACTGGTCGCGCGGGGTCTTCAATATTGCCAATTTTGAAACGCCGACAACCACTTACCGCTCAAAGATTTCTGGCGTTCATCGTTTTAATCCGCGCACGTTTGAAGTGGAGCTTCATTTCCCGATTGGTCCCAATCCACACGGTAATGTATTCGATCGCTGGGGATTCCAATTTGCCAACGATGGGACGAGTGGCAAAGGAAGCTATGTGAACATTGGCAAAGGAATCGGCAACAAATTATGGTTCGAAAAACGAGTTCGCCCTGTGGCCGCCACGGGAATTCTCTCCAGCAGTCATTTCCCTCGAGGAAACGAAGGCAACTTTCTCATCTGCAACACGATTGGTTTCTTGGGTGTTTTGCAACACAAGGTGAATATCCGAGGCGCGGATATTACTGCCACAGAGATTGAGCCGATCCTGGTTTCTTCCGATGAGAACTTTAGACCGGTGGATCTCGAAATTGGTGGCGATGGTGCCCTCTACATTGCCGATTGGCACAACGCACTCATCGGTCATATGCAGCACAACATGCGAGATCCAAACCGCGATCATGAACATGGTCGTATTTATCGAGTGACTTATCCTGGCCGAGATCTGCTAGAGCCACCGAAAATGAAGGGCAAACCAATCCCGGCAGTGTGTGAGTTTCTGTTTGCCAGGGAGAATTCAACCCGCTACCGGGCGCGGCTCGAGCTAACCGGTCGAGATTCGCAAGAAGTAATCGCAGCAGTCAGGGCCTTTGCCGCCAGATTGGATCCTCGGCAGGACGCGCTTGATCGTGATGAGGCACAGGCGCTGCTGGAATGCTTGTGGATCTTTGCTGAACAACGTTCACCCGACATGGACCTGGTGAAAAAAGTGTTTCAGGCAAAAGAACCTCGTGTTCGGGCCGCGGCAATTCGCACGCTTGGCCAATGGGGTCAACAAGTGGATGACTGGGAAGAGACCTTACTCGCAGCCGCAAGCGATTCGTCTGCTCTGGTGAGAGCCGAGGCCGTCAAGGCGGCAGTCTCCTTTTCAGGACGAATGGCTGCTGAGATAGTCTTTGAAGTGGCTTCGCGCCCACTGGACCCCGAGTTAAAGACTGTGATCACTTATGCCGACACTCGGCTCAATGTGCCAGCTGTCATTCACGCGTTGGTCCGTTCCGACAAGCCACTTTCGTCGGCTGCTCACAACTATATCCTGGCGCACGCCCCTGTCGACGACCTGCTCAGGCTCAAACCAACCGAAAGGGTGTTCCGTGCAATCCTTGCTCGGCATGAGGCAACTCCAAAACAACTGGACGATGCCTTGAGTGAGCTGGCGACAATGAAACGTGCTCAAAAGAATGAAATCTTGATTGACCTGATTGAACAGTCGTCGAAGAAGATGGGAAGCAATCTGGCCAGGTTGGGCAATCTACTGATCCAAAAGCCATCGGCCTCTTTGCAAAAAAGCGTGAATCGAATTCGCAGCTTGGCAGAGCATGGTGACTCGGCTGCAGTCCGGCGCTTAGGTTACGCTGGCTGGCTTAAGGCCTCGGGCTCCAGCGATCCTTTCTTGACAGCCTCGCGGCAACAGGCCTCTTTGCGAGATTTTCTCAAAGCAGTTCCAACCGTAAGACTTCGTAATAGTGATGAACTATTTACAAAAATACGACCGTTGATTTTTGCCCTCCCACAAAATCTTAGTAATGGCTCTGACGGTATTGATTTGGTCCAACAGGGGGTTCAAATCGACTTATTTTATCCCCATACGACGGGTGTGTCCTTGAAAAATTTAGCCGAACTAAAGCCACATTCCCGAGGATTATCCGATAATTTCACGATTCGAGCTCCCAAGGCCATCTTGCGAAATCGATTTGCCCTACGCTTTACGGGCTTGATTGATATTCAAGTTTCGGGTGAGTATACGTTTTATCTGGCTTCAGACGATGGCTCACATCTCTACCTTGATAGGCATCAGGTCATCGACAATGACGGCCCTCACGGTATAGCGGAAAAAAGCGGCTCGGTCGAATTGTCTGCTGGCTTACATCCGATCTCTGTGACTTACTGCAATCATAAAGGAGATGCTGGATTGCAAGTAGCTTGGGAAGGTCCTGGATTCTCGAAGCAGGCTATCCCGGCAAATCAGCTCACTGTTGCAAATGGCGAGTCGTTACATGATGTGGCGATTGCCGCTCTGGCTTCGATTCCCGGGCACGAAGAAGAGAAGTTTTCTGATTTCGCGTCGTTGCTGGCGGCTGGTCGTCAGCGTCCTGCCGCGATCAAAGCGTTAAGCGCTCTTCCGCAACAGGACTGGCCTGCAAATTTAGTCATTCCGCTCATCGACAATCTTGTGGGTTACCTTAGCGAATTACCGCCAGCTCAGCGTACTGGTGAATCAGCCAACGCAGCACTCGCTCTGGCAAAGTCCTTGTCCGCCTCATTACCGAAAGACAAGGCAGCCGCTGTCGAAGAGCGACTCAAGCTACACAACATTCGCGTGATAGCTATTGGTACTGTCCCACATCGGATGATCTACGATAAAGAACGCATTGTAGTCGAGGCAGACGAACAGGTTGAATTCCGATTTGCAAACATTGACGCAATGCCACACAACTTCGCAATTTTGCGACCGGGTGCTCTGCAAGAAGTTGGAGAATTGGCAGAAGCGACGAGTACAGCACCAGACGCCATGGCCAGAAATTATATTCCCGAATCCCAAAAAGTATTGCTCGCTAGTCGTTTACTGCAACCTGGAGAAAATCAAACTCTAAGTTTCAAAGCGCCCAACGTGCCAGGCGTCTACCCCTACGTTTGTACTTATCCGGGGCATTGGCGCCGCATGTTTGGAACTTTATACGTGGTGAAAAACCTGGAAGATTATCAGGCCGATCCTCAGGCCTATTTGGCAACTCAAGAATTGCCTATCCAAGACGATCTGCTAAAAACCAGTTCACGCAATCACGAATGGACATTTGATGAATTGATCAGCGAAGTACGCACCCTGCCACCAGGTCGATCGTTTGAAGTTGGCAAACAATTGTTCAAAGTGGCAAGCTGTGTAGGCTGCCACAGGCTGGACAATGAGGGTTACGTCTTTGGTCCCGACCTGGCAAAACTGGATGATAAAAAGCATACGACCGAATACCTTTTACGGTCTCTCATTGATCCTTCTCACGATATTGATCCAAAATACCAGGCGCATACCTTTTTCTTGGATTCGGGCTTGTCAAAAATGGGCATGATTGTGGAGAAGACAGAGAAGGAAGTAAAAATCATGGTCGACCCGCTTGCCAAGGGAGAGCCTACGATCCTCCTGACAGAAGAAATTGAAGAACAAGAGCCGTCTAAGATCTCGCCAATGCCCAGCGGATTGCTCAATCGTTTAACGCGCGAAGAGATTCTGGATCTCATCGCATTTGTTTACGCGCGTGGAAATAGCAAAGATAAAATGTATTCCGCAGGCCAACACCATCATCACAAGCACTGATTGGTGCCCCTAAGGCATTCATTTCATGATGCTAACTGGGATGCTCTCGGCAGTCTGGAAGATAATCATATGGCTGCCCTATCTGTAAATGGCTGTAGGCGACGAAACCCATGGGTTTCGCTCTAAAAACCCCAATGTCTTCGTTGACACGGATTTATGACTCGAGCAATTCGACCGCGTACAGCATCTTCACATTTCCTTCGCATGAAACGTTTTGGAACTTAACGGTCTTCTCGTATTTACTTAACAGGAGAGGGTTACATTCGTTTATCAGTTGGTTCGTTTGTCTTAGGCAATACATATTTAACCTGGTCGAGCCCTCGTAAATAAGGAAAATCATGCTCCTTCTTCGATTTTTGGAGTCCCCTCAAGAAGTTCACAGAAGTCGCCAATGGAAAAAGGGACGGCGCCCACCGCGCAAACATCGAAAACCAGCGCGACCAGCAACCTATATGGGACAGCGTTCGAATACGCGCTATTCACGCTGGTAAATGGGTCACGCTGGTAAATGGGTCACGGGTGCAAGTGGGCCATGCCTGTGAGCGAATGACCTGCCAGCAGAATTGCATGAAACATTTGTGCCTGGCTCTCCCCTCTTGGCTATCTTGACAGACTCCTACGAGCCTACCTACAATCTCCAGCGCAATGACTATCAGCAACCTGATTGATGCCCATACCCATATCTGGACGCCCGATTTGACGGCGTATCCGCTTGCCAGTGGATTCACCCAGGCGGATATGAAGCCCCCCAGCTTTACGCCCGAAGAGTTTATGCAACATGCCTCCCCCTGTGGTGTGGAGCGGGCCGTTCTCATACAGATGAGTTTTCACGGATTGGATAATTCCTACGTGCTGGATGCCATCCGGGAAGCGCCCCAGAAGTTTGTCGGAGTGGCAGTCGTTGACGAGAATTCCGAAGATCTGGGGGGGCAACTCGAGACGCTTCGTGCTCGCGGAATCGTTGGTTTGCGGCTGGTGACCCTGCGTATTGATGCTGATTCCTGGGTGGATTCACAGAGCGCCAAAAACGTTTTTCGAGAAGCTGCCGACCAGAAGATTGCCGCGTGTTTCTTGTGCAATCCGGGCGAGTTAAGTGCGATCGATCGCGTGTGCAGTCACTATCCTGAATTAACCGTAGTGATTGACCACCTGGCACGGATTGGCGCTGGCGGCGATATCAACGAGGCCCACATTTCGCAATTGATCAACCTCTCACGGCATAAGAATGTCTATGTGAAAGTGTCTGCGTTTTATGCACTGGGGAAGCAGCAACCACCTTATCTCGATTTCTTGCCGATGATTCACCGCTTGCGAGATGCGTATGGTGCGGAACGGCTGATGTGGGCATCGGACTGTCCTTTTCAGCTAATTCCAGGTCATACCTATCGAGATTCGATCGAACTGATTACAGAGCGCGCGGACTTTCTTTCGGCAGAAGAAAAGTTACACCTGTTGCAGGGAACTGCGGAGCAGGTGTTTTTCGACAGGGCCTCCTCGGGTCGATGATCCAGACCCACTATTGATCCAGACCCTGTCGATCCAGACCCTGTCGATCCGGGCCCTATCGAGATCAGACCAACCGGGACCGTAGTCGCTAGAAATTCGCATCCGTCGTTGATTCGTAAATCTGCTACGTGTGCTTCTTGGCCGCGTGTGCGTCAATTCTCCGTTGCCAAGACTCCCAGGTGTCAATGTCACGCCCGCCAGTGGTTGTATGCGCGAGAAATCCTGGCATGAACAGGTCACGATTTTCGTACTCAAGGTCAGGCGTATGATAACGTAAATCGATACTCCAGCGAATGTGGTCGCTTTGATTCATTCCCGAGCGATGGTAAGTCAGGTTGTTAAAAAACAGTGCATCGCCTGCTTGCATCTCGCAATCGACAATCACTCCGCGATCAGTCGGGTCGCGGACGGGCCGATGCGCGCTGTGCTCATCATCCCACTCACACGGCTCAAGACCCCACTTGTGGCTACCACGAATCATCTGCAAGCATCCATTGTCGATATTCGTGTCACACAGCGGCAACCAAACAGTAATGATCGGGCTCATTGCAGTATCCTCTCCCACGTAGTGGCTGTCCTGATGCCAAAGGATAGTGGTGCGTTTATCGAGCGGAATCTTGGGCCGCACGGCAATCATGCCAGTGGCCAGGACTTCAGGACCGACGAATAACTGCACAACGTCTAGAATAGATGGTTCGCTCAGCAGCTTGAATAGTTCGGGACTTACCACATCTTCGTCCCAACTCCTCAGCTCTTGTTTTCCGCCCGAGTCACGAACGATCAGCGCCCAGCGCTGCTCGAAGGGAGCACTGGCATGGAGATCCGTTATCTGGCCGGCATTTTTAAGCTCGTGAGCCTTACGATCCACGACATCCTCGATTCGCCGGATAACGCCTGCAAGAATTTGAGGCTCGACAAGCCTGCGCTTCAGAAGATATCCATCCTCCTCGAAACGGAGCTCATCGTCATTTGCTGCTTGTTTCATGACCGTACCGACTAGGATGATTAGGAAGATGCAGCGGCATCTTGGGCAAGTTGGCGGAATTCTCGCAGCCTGTTCCGTATCGCATGGATCTCCTTACGCAGAATCCAATCATGCGGCACGAGCTGGCCTCCCATGGGCGCCACGATTCCAGAAATACTTTTCCAGTGCAGGTAGTTCTCAAGGGTTATTTCGCCTGTTGGGCAATAGACAATTCCAGGAAAACATCCGCACAGTGCTCCAACGTATTCCGCCGACAGATGATAGACAGGACACAGCTTAAGGACTTCGACGTCCTTGTGATGTTCTTCAAATGCGTCACACACATTTTGCACGTCTTGAAACGTTTCGACGCCTGGGATGTAAGGAATATCGGCTGCGACCGCGACGTCGAGAACCTGACGACTAAAGGCAGGAGAAACCAGAAGATCGGGGCGAACCTCAACGGCCGCTTTTGCTTCCGTTTTACTTCTTACTGTGCCGAGGGCCCAGGTGATTATATTGCGTTCTGGTCGCTTATTGATTTCGTGCAATATCTCGATAGCCTTGTCCATGGGCCGGCCAAGTAATTCGAGAATTGGGTAATCCTCCTCTGCCAAGACATTGGCCAGGGCGCACAGGGCATCGGGATCTGTGGGAAAGACGGTCGGTACAATCGGAGCCTTGAGGATTTGTTCGAGCTGTACCATGTGTTGGATTTCGCGAAAGAAGTGATTGGGTTGTTCTGTCACATTCTAGCGTCAGGAGAGGCTCAATTGCTATTGGCAATTCCCTGGGGATTTGCCCAGAGGCATCCAGGAATAAGGGAGTTGCTCATCGCAGAATTGCTCACACGTTCCTGTGAGAAACTTATCGGACATTCTCAGATCCGATTAGGTGACCAGCCCTTTACACGTTGCCTAACCTTTTGTAATTCTTACCTCTACGACTCTATCGAGTGCTGAAGGCAAAGGCTTGCGCGCGCTTCCAGGATGGGCACATCGACTCGTGATCGCTCGACAAAGTACGATACCTGTTCATAGCCGCAGGTGGACAGCAGATCAATCGCTTTTTCGTAACCATCAGCCACTCGGGTGGGTACATGCGCGTCAGCGCCAATCACTACTGGGATATCTCGGGCACGCATCTCACGGATCATATCCGGAAAGGGATTCATCTCGGCGATTGTCTTGTTAAGCCCAGACGTGTTCAGTTCCATTGCAACACCCGTTTTGGCGATACGATCCAACGCGCGACAGATATCATCCATGATTTGTTCTGGCTGCCAGTAAGAAGATGTTTCGTTCTTGATGAGATCTGGATGTGCCAACGTGTCAAATAGTCTGGTCTCCGCAGCTTGAGCCAACAAACGAAAGTATGTGCGTTGCACTTCGACTTCGTCTTCGTTCCAATAAGCCTGTCTGAATTCGCTGATCTGAGGATGGACGGACCCCAGGACGTAGTGAAAATCGGTGGCCTCGATTTGCTGTTCGAGCCACGATTCGTACCCTTCAAAATAGTCGGCTTCTAGTCCCAGAAGAACGTCGATTTTTCCCGACCAGACTTCACGTGCTCGCGCTACCATCTCGATGTAGTCATCCAGTTGATCAGGACTCATGCGTACAATTGCCGAAAATCCATCCGGCATAGGGTTATGGCACGTCACGGTTAGACCACGCAGCCCACGCTGTTGGGCGACCGCTGCGTACTCCTCTGGCTCTCCGACCGCATGTTTGCAAAGGGGAGTATGTGAGTGTGTTTCATAGAGCAGACGTGTTGGCATGTGGATCTCTTCTGGTAGTTACAGGTGATTTGTTACATTCTAATATAAGATTGGATCGCACAACTTTTAATAGCAATTTCGTTGGGGCATCGACTACTGGCGTCTTGACGACAACTTTGAACAACCCGTTTTCTTCCATCCCCAAACGAAAGAATCCCCATCAAGAACGTACTTGATGGGGATTTCTTTTTACAAATTTTTACAGATCTCTTCTTTCAACTCTCTCGACGAATATTTGTGGCAGCGAGAACACCCAGCAGCACCGACATGAGTGTGGATAGTTCAGGCACGCTAGAAATACTCGCCTGCAATGCCATGCTGCCATAGTTCGATAACAAGCCACTGGCTCCTCCACTGTAAATGAATCCACGCGTCTCAGACACTCCACCTAGGAATCGGACAGAACCGGCAATGGAGCCACGCGACTGTACCGTCCCGAGACCAAACGCGGTTGAAGTGCCTTCCGAGTGATCATACAACAAGTAGGCTTCTACCAACGAACCGCTGGCATACGATCCTGCCGCAGCGAACTGCACAAGGGTCATTCCGAGGATGAGCATCAGGCATGGAAGGCTTTGGCGTGTCGTGATTGTGTCTCCTTGTAGTGAGTTTTCAATTGCCACCCAATAACAGCAGAAGTGCTTGTGACAATTAGCGACTCACCAGGGAGAAGAATCTTCCGACATCCTGGCTACAAAAAACCCAAAAAATGCTGAAAAAGGCGCTGCTGAGGGGCCAGCAAGAGCCTTTGGAATCGCTGGAATCGTTCTAGGGAATTGAGTTGCGGCACGAAGCAGGCGCGCTCAACGAGTATTTATAAGAGTGTTCCGTTCCAAATGGCAAAACGTCCATTTGCATTTTTGGGCACCCATGGTTGCACGTCTTTCACGTTATTTTGCAGTGAATTGAAAAGCGTAGAGTTTGGCTCGCGTAAGTTTGAAGAAAAGCTTTACTCGTTTGCCTGCCAGGCTGGTTAGATTGGAATCACCGTCGAAGTAAACCGCTTGATCAATAAAATTGCCTCCAATCTCTTCACATTCTTCTAACGTGTAGCCGGGAATGGGTTTGCCGGATTCATCACGGATTTCGACACGTCCTGTTCCCATCGCCCCCGTATCGATGTTGAGCCGCAATCGACTTCCTTCGAATTGGATCACGGGGGTTTCCAACCAACCCCCTTGATAGTCGGCGTCGGCCGAGACAAATCCGTCGAGTCGCTGGCGGACCACACCGATCCCGCCCCGCTCTTTGGCCAGATGACGGTAATCTTCTCGAACGACGTTGGTGTCATGGGTCATTCCAGAAGAGTAATAATACTGGTAAAGATAGTTGCCGCGGCGCACGATGCCCGGACCCATGACCGCAAACCAGCGGTCCCATTCATCGATCAGTCCCGTGGGGAAATAGGCTTCGCGGGATGGGCGGGTCCAGTGGATGCCGTCTCGGCTTACTGCCAATTGGATTTCAAGCAAACCGAAGTCTTCCCAGGCACCGGGCGTCTTGCGCGGCACATAGGGTTGGGTTTCTGGATGAAAGTGCCGGAACTGGGCCGTGAACATGAGATAGACATCTTGCGCATATTCGTAGATAGACGATGAGTTGTAATAGATGTCCGAGGGAAAATAATCGGCCTCGTCGGCTTGCAGGACGACATGGGCATTCTCCACCGCAAATCGCACGCGGTCTTTATTCCCGCTTTTTTTGTAAGGCCAGAGTGCCAGAGGATCGTCTGTTTCGATACGTGCGATGCGTCTCTGATTCTCGGAATTGTAGGAAAATGCCCGCGTGAAAATAACGTACTTCCCAATCCTCGGATCCCAGTGCATCACACAAGGGTTGTCCATATAGAAGGGCAGAACCTGGCCTACTTCGGTAAACTCATAACCGTCTGCGGAGCATGCGGCAAAGATGCCGTGATGACCTTGATCGAAAGTATCTTTCTTGAGATTGTCGAACCCTCCCTGATCAAACGTGCTAAACACCTTAAACCGTCGCTGGGGATCCGGGTCGTGACGATCGTAAAATACCGTAGGTAGAAACCCTTTGGTGGGAATGCTGCGCATCGTGTTGGTGAATTGTAAACCGTCTTGGCTTTCGAAGACATTCAAAGTGGTGTCGGCACCCACATACAACCGTATTGTGCCGTCCACTTCCACCACTCGACCAATGTGCGCCATGCCAAACGGCTGGCCGCTGGCATCTCGAATCCGTCCCAATTTTTGAGCGGGGTTGGTTTGCAGCTTGATGCGGTGGCTCGACTCGATAAAACGATCGTCGATGAACAGCTGTTTACGGCCACCAACATCCAAGGCTGGGTCGGCCCGCACGGAAACGGCCCAGCACAACAGCACTGCCACAAATGGTATCAGAATGCGCAGCATGAGGAGACCTTTCGAAAACCTTGCGATGGGGTCAAATTTGAACCGCTCATGCTTGTCAGGGTAGGTTAAATTGTCAATACTCTCAGTGGTTCAAACTTTTTAGAGAGTCCAAGAAACAAGGCCGTTCCTTGACCGAGTTCCTTGACGTGTTGTTTCCGATCAGCCAAAGAAAACCCAACCAACAACCCTGTAGGGAACGCCCTCTGTGGCGTTCCGGATACCACAGTAAGGGTTCTATCGCAGAGACCCCTTCGCACAAATCATTCTTCATGCTCCACTTTTTCTAGGAATACCATGGATAGCCACCAACCCATCATCGAAAGGTTTCAAGGAAAAGTGGCCATCGTCACTGGCGGTACGGCTGGCATTGGTTTGGCCACCGCGACCGAGCTGGTGAAGGAAGGGGCTGCCGTAACGATCACCGGTTTGCCGCAGGATGGCAATGAGGCAATCGACGAGCTTGTCAAACTCGGCGGAGACGTACTATGCGTGTTGGGAGACATGGCCGACGATTCATTTTGCCAGCAAGTTGTGAGCGATACGGTCGCACGTTGGGGAAAAGTCGATCTTCTGGTCAACAATGCGTTCTCATTTCTTGCCAAAGCGTTGGATGCAGCCCGTGAGGATTTTGCTTACAGCATGGATGCCGGACCGGTGGCCTTCGCCCGCATGATGCAGTTGGTCAGCGATCCGATGCGAGCGACTGGCGGTGGGGCCGTCGTCAATATTTCCAGTATATCGGGTTTCGTGGCTCAGACAGGGCGCTGGACCTACAATGCTGCCAAGGGTGCGGTCAATCAACTGACGAAGTGTGCCGCGCTCGACCTGGCGCAGCAAGGTATACGCGTCAACAGCATTAGCCCCGGTTGGATTTGGACACGCGAAGTGGACAAGGCTGCAGGTGGCGATCGCGATAAGTTCAATCCCATCTGGGGCGAGTACCACATGTTGGGGCGTTGCGGATTTCCGATCGAATGTGCGCGCGCCATTCTATTTCTGCTTAGTGATGATGCCTCATTCATCACGGGCACAGACCTTCCTGTGGACGGCGGCTACCAAAGTATGGGGCCAGAAGGTTTAGGGAAGACGGCCGTTGTTGCCGGCACCAAGTGACCCTGCTCAGAAAGATCCCGCCATGGCAGAATTATCCGTTGTCGATACCCACTTGCACGTCTGGGATCCTGGGAAATTGAAGTATTCCTGGCTGGAAGAGATTCCCCAGCTCAACAAGCCACATTTGCTCAGCGACTATCGACAGGCGACCAAGGGCATACCGATTGAGCGCATGGTATTTGTCCAGTGCGAATGCGACTTTGAGCAGTACCAGCAGGAGACAAACTGGGTGACTGAGCTGGCCCAGGAGGACCCGCGGATTCAGGGTATTATTTCGTGGGCCCCGCTGGAACGGGGAGAGGATGTCAGAGACGAACTCCAACAACTGGCTGCCAACAAACTTGTCAAAGGCATCCGGAGGATCATTCAATTCGAGAGCGACGATGCGTTTTGTCTTCAGCCCGACTTTGTGCGGGGAGTGCAATTGCTTGCCACATTCGATCTGCATTTCGAGATATGTATCAAAGGGGACCAGCAGTGTGCCAACACGCTAGAACTGGTACGGCAATGTCCCAATGTCCGATTCATCCTGGACCACATCGGCAAGCCCGATATCAAAGAAAAACGAAGGGAACCTTGGGACAGTTTTATTCGCGAGCTCGCGGCACTACCCAACACTTGTTGCAAAATCAGCGGCTTGGTCAACGAGGCAGAATGGAACGCATGGACTCCTGATGATTTACAGCCTTACCTAGACCAGGTGCTGGATTGTTATGGAGTGGGCCGGGTGATGTACGGCGGAGACTGGCCCGTTAGCACTTTGGCAAGCACGTATGATCAGTGGTTCGAGACGCTTTCAGAGACTATCGGTAGTCGATACAGCGACGACGAACAGCGGCAGCTGCTGCATGACAACGCAGTCGACTTCTATCGCTTAGGATAGGCCTTTGTGGCTCGTTATGATCAGCCAGTGCGGATCTCTTCTCTTGATGCGACTCTGAAAAGATTTAGTCCCGGATGGTATAGAACGGCCAAAGGCCGTAACAAAAAACCCCACATCCCCATGCATGGGGACAGGTTGATCCGGGTACCAGATTTCTAAACCCACTATGGCACTTTGGCGAATGCCACACTGGGTGATGCAGATGCGGATCGCGATGTCGATGGTTTCGATTACTTGATCTGGCAGCGCAATTTGGGCATGAGCGTCGTGCTGAGCCGATTGACGGTATCCGAGCCAACCGCTAATTTGCTGGTAGTCCTGGCAGCAATCATTCTGGCAGGGACGCGCCCTTCTCCACAGTGACGGTAACCAAGATTAAATGACTTCGACTAGATGGCCGCGAAGATGCATGGCCGAACCACACTGGCGTTTTTTTGGGGGCACCTTTTCTTTCGTCTGCCTCGCAATGCTTTCCATGGATGCCTGCTGCGCCAAGACCGTTGCCCTGTGGTCATTTGATGACCCCGTGGGGACGAGTCGCGACTCCCTGGTCAAGGACTCCAGTGGCCATCACTACGATTTGGAATTGGGCGATGGCACCATCGTGTCGGAAGGTCGGTTTGGCAATGCCCTGCACTGCCCAGCCCAGGTGAGCGACTTTGTGGCGCGTCGGCGAGAGATTCAGCAGACTCCGCTCAACTTGGGAAACTCGGATTGGACACTGGAATGGTGGCAACGACGCACGGGTCCACTGCTCAAGGGGCATGTCGACTGGGTATTTCTGCTTTACGACGAAACGGTCGACGCCTCCAATCCCAGCTGGGAAGCCGGCTTCCAAGCCGAAGCCCGCTTTACCGGCGCCGGTCTGTGGATGCACGACAATGTGGTGACCTGGCAAAAAACGGGTCCGATGTGGCCCTGTTTCGCCGACAAGTACGACGAAGTCCATCGGCTGTCCTTTGTGCAAGATGTCCATCCCAACTTTTATGCGGGACGCGACTCGCGGTTCACCCATGTCGCCTGGGTCTACGATGCAGCACTCAAGCGGTTGATGTACTTTGAGGACGGCAAGGGACCCTTTATGGTGCGAGATGGATCGGAGGTGGCACCCGGAAATCAGACCCATGCCGTGTATGGCATGCTCGGTTCGGGGAGACTTCAGGAATATCCCGAACGTTTTGCGCCCTACAGAAAAATAAGCCAGGTGGCCTTGTACCTGGGTGGGCAAAACGTGATTGGTCCAACCCGGGCGACCGACCTGGGGATCCACAAAATTCCTCGCGGCTACGAACTTGCCGTGCGACCCCGTTCAGAGCGGACCGCTGGCTACCTACTGGACGAAGTCCGGATCTCAGACGAAGTCCTCTACCGCGAACCCTTTTCGCCACCGGGGAGTTTTATGCAGCAGGACGCCGCGGAGCCGCGCTTGGAAGTCACACCTCGCCGGCTCTACTTTCTCTCGACATCACCTCAGGACCAACCCCCGACGCAACGCTTCACTATCCAATCCAAGGGGGACGTTCGCGCCAAAGTTGTCACTGATTCTGAATGGATCTCTGTCTCAGAGATCGAAGCGTCCAAGTCGGCAGCGACCAGGCACTTCGAAGTCCGGGTCGATCCCAATAAGTTGTGGCCGACATTTCATACCGGACATATCTCCATCCAGTCTGAGCATTCGCAGATGCCGGCCCAAACTGTAGAAATCCATTACAACATCCAGCTCGAAAACTCTGTCACCTGGCTCATGGATGAGCCCCTGGATGCCCCGCAGCGGATGCCGCTGGAAGATGCCTCGCAAAACGGCTTGGACTTGGCGCTGGGGCCGGGTGGACAGATGGCGGAGGGCCGGTTTGGCCGCGCGCTCGACCCACGGGGCCGGCGCAAAGGGTACGCAGCGGTGACTCGCTATATCGATCCTACCCACTTGAATCTCGGGGCTACCGACTGGACATTTGAAGGGTGGTTGCGGCTGGATCGCGATGCGCGCGCAGGGGATGTGATCTTCGAGCTGTGCGAAAACCTCTCGATTGGTCCTTATCCACGGATACGGGGTCTAGGAAATCGCATGTCGCTCTCCGTCGGACCGGAGGCCCAAGGACTCGAGTTCCGCGCAGACGCAGCTGGGATCAAGCAGGCCTTAGAAGTCGATGCTGAATTTCTCAGTAAGGGCGCAGGGCCGTGGTTTCATCTTGCCCTGGAACATCAGGGCTCGACCCGCACACTCACCCTCTGGATCAACGGCAAACAACAAGAGCGCGTGAAGCTCTCGGCAAATCTACAGCGGTTGCGCGCCACCGGCGAGAATACGCTGGCCCTTGGCAGTACGGTGGAGGGCACCCACCGCTGGCCAGGTCGACTGGATGAGGTGCGCGTGACTGCGGCGCGCGTCTATGGAAAAAACTTTACGCCTCCCGAGAGCCTCACAGCCAAAACAGTTCCGCTCGCACTGAGTCTCGGCCCTCAGCTATTTGTCGACGACTATTTGATTGCCGAATCCGAACATGTGGAGCGTGCCTTCTACCAGGCCGAGTGTCCGGTGGCGCAACCGGCCGATTGGGAGCATTTTTTGGCGCAGCACCCTAACCGGGGTGACGTGCTGCTGGCCGACATGGGACCAGAAGCAGCCGACCCTGCCAAACGATTCCTGAAATACAGCTACCAGCATTCCTTTAGCGAGTCGGAGCAGTTGGGCGGAATCTATTGTTACTATGGCCCCACCCGGCACGGTCCGTGGGTTGCCTACGAGCAGAATCCCGTGTTGCCCTACGTGTGGGCGGGCATGCCTCACGCCTACTATTCGGTCAGCGATCATTGGCCAGTGATGTTTGACGATCGGACCCAACAATTGGTGATGGTCTACAAAACCTACCCGCTCTCCGGCCAGCACCCGGTGCTCGACTGGTATCGGGACGAACGCTTCAACTATCAAAATCGAGTCATTTCGGGATTTCGCCGGCATCAGGCAGTCGCCTTCAGCCAAGACGGACTCCACTGGAGCGGACAGCAACACATTCTGGTGCCGGACGATTGGGACGAAGGAGAAACGCAGTTCCAGACCCCCAAGATTTACCGCCGGGGCGACCTCTACATCGCCTTTGTCCAACTATTGCGTGACGACGTGGATCGTTCGGTGGCTTCGGTGGCGCTGGCCACCAGCCGTGATTTGTTTCATTGGACGAGGCACCGCGCGCCATTCTTGCGACCTGCTGACGAAGCGAAGCGTGGCGACAAGTGGTTCCACGTAGAAGGGAATACCCAGTTGTATGTGGATGCCGATCGCATCGTCGTTCCATTCCGGGTCGGGGGTTCGCACAAACCACCCCGCGCCTTCTACAAGGGTTTCGCCAGCGTGCCTCTCGATCGTTTTGCCTCGCTCGATTCGGTGGGCAGCGCCACAGCCAGGGTTCGTACGCCACTGGTGCAAATTCCGCACGGGGCGACCGAGCTGCGAATTAATGCGGCCACGCAGCCTGAGGGCGAGGTCCGTGTGCAACTGTTGGACGAGCAGGGGAACCCGCTGCCTGGATATCACGCATCAGATTGCCAGCCGATCTCAGGCGATCATCTTGCGGAGCAGGTTACGTGGACCGGTGCCAGCAGCCTGGAGGCCCTGGCCGGAAAAAATGTGCACATCGAATTTGTGATGCAAAAATCGCGTCTCTACGGATTCTATCTGACTCCAGCAGGAGGATTACGACCCCAGGACTATCGCCAGGCGGCAGCAGAGCGTCAAGCAGCAGAGCCGACCTCCGATCTCGACCAGCAAGACCTTAGCCTCGAAGAAGTGCGCCAGTTGCTGGACATGCCTCAGGACAGCGCTAATACGCAAACTGGGATCAGCCCGGCAGTAGTACGTATCGATCACACCTATCCCGAAAACCTGGCCTACCCGGGCGATCCCGAGCCGGTCGAAGTACCTCTCGAGCTACCCGACCCAGACACTCGCTGGTCGATCGAGGAGTCGATCCCCTGGTTGAACGTAAAGCCCTCCCAAGGTCAGGGATCCACCCAACTCAGCTTCCTGGGCCACGGCTTGCAGCTCGATGCGGGCGACTATCTGGGCAAGATTAAGATCGTCACCAACAACGATCCAGCGACTGCCACCTGGGTGCCGGTCTATTTTCGTATTCGTGCGTCCCAGTGACGACGGTCTACTTTCGTAGACAAAATGGTTGGACCAATTCGTAGGGTGCGTGTAGCAACGCGAAACGCACCTTTGTTCGTTGTTAGTTTTTGTAGAATTTCCTATAAATTCATGGCCGATAAGTTTACGTAGAGGCGCAAACACGCAGAGAAAAACTGTGTTTAGATCTGTGGCTCTGCGTGAGATTTTTTTGATTTTCCACACACGAATAAATTAGAATTACTCGAGAAGGTGCGTTACGCTGCACGCACCCTACAACTCTGCCACCTGGGTTCCCATCTATTTCCGGATTCGCACGTCCCGTTAGCGCAATTCGACCACGATGTCGAATTGGTTGTCCTCCTCTGAACTTACTTCGTACTCAAGTTCACTCGTGTCGTACTTGAGGTACTTCCGCTTCAATGGGATGCCGAACGATCCGTCTGCATTTTGAAAAGGCATAATCTGCACTCGATGCGTCCCGGCGACGGCGCCGTCGTACTTGTCAAACGTAGTCAATTGGAACGAGGCGTCTGGGAACACACGCGCTCGGGCGATCAGATTGCCTTCGACGGAGCGGAACATGATCGTCGAGTGCGCCAGGGGCGAACCGTCCGTCGATTTCAGTGTCCCACTCACCGGATATCGTGCCGGTCTACCGTCATCGCCACAGCCGGCGCATAGGAAGAGGACCGCCAACAGCCCTGCCAACTTAGTTTGATAAGTTTGTTGCATCTCCGTCATTCCGTTGCGCCAGCCTGCCAAGAGTGTTGATGTCGATGTTCGTATTGATTACCTGCACGCTCGCGTCGCACATGGCAAAATGACAGATCCCCGGGTGATCGCTGCCAAAGTGGAAGTTTTGTGGCATCGTGTCGTCCTGGGGCCCGTTGGCAATGGGGTACTGCCCGTTGTATACCCCATTGATGCGAGCGCCGCCGGCCAGCCGCGTGTTGGTCGGTGCGTCATTACAATCGCAATAGGCGCCATCGGCCCCACCTCCGAATGCCACATACTGAAAGGCGCTCGGATTATTGGCGCCGAAAATATAATGCCGCTCTCCCGCCAGAAATGTATTGACCAGACCGTCCGTCACGCGTCTCCACGACATGATGGAACGGCTGGGATGATATTCGGGCTGCAAGCCGCTGGCCGGACCGGGACCAAAATTCTGCACGATAATTACGCCAAACGGAGTGAGGGATTCTCCGGACCACTCAACAACGCTTAGGGGGTTATCCGTAAATTCCGGGTTGGGGAGACCAGGAAAAGCGTTTCCGGCGTTTCCTGCGTAATCCGACAATCCCGCACCGCCAGGGTGGGGTTCCTGAGCGGCCAACAGCTCAACGGCGGTGTTACGATCGCCATCCCGCGTTCGCGATGGACACAAATAGACCGGAATCGGAGGAGCTGCACGGGCCACTTCGTTCACCTGTGCATGCCATTTGGCCTTCAAGTCCCAAAGGTCGTATGTGGCTTGCTGCTCCATATAGGGTAGGATCAGCACAAGCCAAGTGGGCGTTTCGTCCTGGTAGCAGGCGGCCGGTACCTTGTCTTGCTGGGTAGCGTAGTTCTGGACGGCCAGACCGATCTGTTTGAGGTTGTTAACACATTGAGAGCGTCTGGCCGCCTCGCGGGCCGCCTGCACCGCCGGCAGCAACAGCGACACCAAAACGCCGATGATCGCGATAACCACCAGCAGTTCCACGAGTGTGAATGCTCGCCTTGAGCCAGTTTGGGGCAGTCTCCTCCCCTGCTGGATCAAAGGCAGTTTCCTAGCCAACATCTGTACCGTACTCCTCTGCAAGCATGTGCTTCCATGGCCTCTTCTTGGGAGCTGCTATCAAAAGAAACTTATTACTGAAAACGTCGACCTCGCATTGTGACCAATATCGTCATGCCTGCACAGAGCAAAAAAGCTGCAGTCGGTTCGGGCACGGCCCCCACGCCGGCCGCCAGGACAACTGTTGGGTAATTGTTTTGCCATTCAGTCAGACCAGCAGGCGTACCATCAACACGTTGCCACTCCAGGAAATCGTCTCCGTCGATGTCGCCATCGCCGTCAAAGTCGCCAGGCGTTCCCCCCCCCGTGTCGTTCAGAAAATCAATGTCATCGATCCGGCCAAAACCGTCGATCGGCGTAATGATGTTACTCAAGGTCGTATCGAGTCGGAACAAGCGGCCCTCCTCGGTGCCGACAATGATGTCGTTGTCACTCTGAACACCGATCGCGCTAATGGTACAGTTGCCTGAAGGGCAGGCGAGAGTCGTATTCTGGTCTCTAGTGATCTTCAGCCCGACAGCCCCCAAGTCGACACTCCAGAGTCCGATATCACCATTGGCTAAGCCGACCACAAATCGGTCATCGCTGAGTACACCCATCGCAGTCACGTCGTCAGGTAGTTTTCCATCGGCAACTCCCTGACCGCCGATGTACTGGCCGGTATTGACTTCAAACCCGCCCACATCGGGTGACAAATTGGCGTCGCTAGTGCGGAGTTCGACAATGCGGTTGTCCTTGGCAACCACCAGCAGGTCGTCGGAACGGATTTCCAAGCCAACACCGTAGATGTCGTTGAGGGTGCCCGAATCTATTCCGAATGGAGTATCTCCAGCCCCGACCGCAAGATCGCCCGTAGGATTGCGACGAATCCGACCTAACTGGCCTGGCCCGAAGCTAATGTTTTCCCACAGGTGAATTAAGGCACCGCTACTATTCATCACGGCTCCTCTGATGGGCCCGACGGGACCATTGGGAGGGTCGTTGATGTCGCTGGGACCGCCATTGATTCCATCGTTGCCTACGCTGGCAATACCGGTCAGGTCCGGGGTTCTGAGCTGTAGATTACTGAAAGTCGAAGTAATGTCATTTGCACCGAAAAAGACATAGTCCTGAAATCCCTGACCATTATTGTACGCCATCAAAGTGGAAATCGGAGCCCCGAACCCGTTCGAAGGAGTCGTCTGAACAGCAAGATTACTGGCAGCTCGTCGACTAAAGTCCGCGTTGGTTCCGCCAGTATGATTGACGACCGAGACGATGTGATTGTCACTTTGCACGACCAACTGGCTGCCGGTGAAGGCACCGAATCCCATGCCACCAATGGAGGAATCTATGTTGAGGGTGTCCTCATCAAGAATTGAAATATGTCCGTTGTCACCGCCGGCGTGCAGCAGGACGATTTCGTCCAGGTCCAACGCGTAAGCGGTCGATGCAGCCAGGAAAAAGGCCACAGAAACAATAAACGAAAACTGATTTTTCTTCATTAAAGTATTCCTCAAAAAAAGGGGAATCAACGCAATTATTTAAAGTAGAGTCCAGCTGCAAATCGGTCAACGGACGTGAGCCGAACGCGCTAGCGTCGGGTTTGCGGCATCGGACTATTGTCCTGGGACCACCCGAGGCTAGCGCCTGCGGCTCGCGGCAACGATATAAAAAGCCGGCGGACACGGACGCAAGGCGCCGCGTCCGCCGGTTGTCAGGTTTTTAGTTAACTCTTATGGCTACTAACTCGAGCTCCTTCGATTACGAGCGGCGACGCATGCCAACCAGGCTGATCGATGCGAACAGCGCCAGAATCCCCGTCGTTGGTTCGGGAATCTGGTTGGTTACATCGATCGACGCAATGGCGGAGTTGCTAACATTACGGTTTGCAACCACACTCAAGCTGCTGTAATCGTCGAGAGACCGCACCCAGATATCACCGCTTTGGGTGCCATACACCAAGTTATTGGTGACAGGATTATGGGCCATCGAGGTGATATTGAAACCACCACCGCCACCAAGCGAGACGATGGGGGACGAGCCTGTGTAGATGTTAAAATCACCGTTGCTAAACGCAACCGCCATGTTGCCATCCGGTAGACCAAGCACGTCAGTGACCCCGACGCCAGCGCCACGAAGGTTGCCGTTAATGTGGCAACACGTGCCATCGGGAGGACGGATTGAAATGCGTCCGTTATCATCGTGGCCGATGATCACGTTGCCGTTAGGCAGACTGGAGAGCTTCGTAGCGACTTCTCCTGCTCCGAATCCATTATCGAAGAAATCCTGCTGTCCGTTCCAATCGCCGCCGGGTAAAGCAGCACGGATCCGGTTTTGCCCCCCATGACCATAAAGGAAAGGGACCGCGCCATTCGGCATCTCGGTCGATGCTATGTTGCCAGTACCGAACATTGCCGGGCCGTGAACAATTCCAGTGAGAGACGCGTTACGTGTCTGGGCTGACGCTCCCCCAAGGCTCCACACAACGTTGTCGTTTGACAGGACGGTCAGGTCCAACCCTGGAGCACCTGTGCCATCGTTTCCTTTGACAACAACTCCATTTAAGTCTTGAATGCCGAACTGGTTCGTACCATCGGTGAGAAAGGTGAACTCGGTCCCGTTGCTGTACCAGCCAATGGCGTTAGTATTGCCACCGAATCCAGTGGTCTTAAAGTTATTCGTCAAAACTCCATTCGACTGAACGTCGACACCAACCCCACCGTTGTCATCACCTTGGCTTAATCCAAATGCGATGACATCCCTCTGCGCGACTGCCGGGGCAGTAGCCCAGGCGAATGCGCAAACAGTGCAGATCAGCATGAAAAGACACTTGTTGATCTTCATTAGACATCTCCCGAAAAAAAGTAAAAAAGTCGACCCGCGAAGCCACGGGTCCCAAAACATCATCAATGAGCTGCCCCAGTCAATTAAATTAATTGACCCCAATCACACGATTGATTCTTCCACTGACTGGTACTAATTCTACTGCCTGGTACTAAATAGGCTCCTCCCAAGTTCTTAATGAGAAGACATCTGGTCCCATCCCGAGGTGTGCACCTCGCTAAGAAAAGACTTTTCAGGACCGTCCTTTGATTGATTTTTGACCGAAACAAACCTCCTGTCAATAAACTTTACCAAAAACACCCTACCGACAACTGGCGGGGGGGGGGGGGGGGGGGGGGGGGGGGGGGGGGGGGGGGGGGGGGGG
>CAWWCC010000022.1:0-23306 GCA_963935315.1 uncultured Planctomycetaceae bacterium
ACAAGGAGTATCGTCGGCAGCGTCAGATGTGTATAAGAGACAGGCCCAAGGTGTTTGTCAGTGCATCAGCCATAGGCTACTACGGCCACCGGTTTTCGGATGAACTTAATGAGTCGGCCTCCACTGGCGACGGGTTTCTGCCCGAAGTCTGCCTGCAATGGGAGCGAGCCTGCTTGGCAGCTGACAATGCAGGTATTCAGGTAACCAATTTACGCATTGGGGTCGTGCTTAGCCCACAGGGCGGTGCGCTGGCCAAAATGCTCTTACCCTTTCAACTGGGAATCGGTGGCCAGATTGGTGATGGCCAGCAGTACTTTAGCTGGATCACAATCGACGATGTTGTGGGTGCCATCCAATTCGTGCTCGAGCAGGATTCTCTTTGTGGTCCGGTCAACCTGGTCACACCACAAGCTGTTACAAATCGTGAGTTCACCAAGACCCTGGGCCGTGTGCTGGGAAGACCTACCTTCTTGCCCATGCCCGCCTGGGCAGCTCGGCTGGCCTTCGGTGAAATGGCCGATCCTCTACTGCTAGCCAGCGCGCGCGTTGTACCGGATGTCTTGTCCGTTGCTGGATACAACTTCCAATACCCGGATCTTGAGCCTGCCCTCCGTTATTTGCTGAAAAAGTAAGCTGGTCCGATAAGCCCAATACCTAGAAAAGGGTAAGGCGGTTCTGTAGAAAACCTGGACGGCTAAGGAATCCAGCCAAATCTTTGCAACCAAATTCCCCTCTTGCTATAATGAATCCTTCTCGGATCAGCGCCCAGTCAATCGCGCTGATTCATTTCGGGACACTCCCAAACCTATAAAAGGCCCCCAAACCTGCAGAAGGCCTACCGGTCTGCGTTGTGCATGGTGACAGTGTTTTTAGCTATTCATCTGAGACTGGATAGCTTTCAGGAACTTCCGAGTCGGAGCTAAAGCATCGTGCAACGTCAGACTTCCATATCACAAAAGGGGGCCTCCATATCTCATCAGGGAGCCCCGCGCCTCATAAGGAGGCATCTTGCTGCAATCCTGACAGTTCTCGGCCTCAGTTCATGGAGCATGTCAGCCGTAGGACAGGGGATCGTGCCTGATTTTTCACTGTCTGACGAGAACAGCACTTCAACAACCTACCAAACGAACATTTCGCCCCGAGATTATGTCGGACAGGTTTCTGGCTGGTACTTTGGCCTCAGTACGTGAGGCTACTGCCGTGCACAGTTTGTGCACCTCGACAGCATGCAGTCTGAACTCGATTCAGTCTACCCGATGCTGGATATCCAGATCTTGGGAGTCAATGTAGCGGGCTCGGGTGGAAACACAGCTTTCACTGCAGATGCAGACATTCCCTGGCTACAGGATGATGTGGCAACTAACATCTTGAATCTATGGCAAGTAACCTTACGTGATGTGATAATCCTGGATGAGCAAAATGTGCCGAGAGCCGTATACAATCTAAATGCAAACGACTTGGGAATCTCTGCAAACTACAACACGCTCCTGGATCTGTTTGTAAATTCTACCTACCCGGGCAACTTCGACGCTGACGACAGCGTTGACGGCCTTGACTTTCTCATGTGGCAGCTTGGGTTTGGAAGTACGTACGACGCGAACGATCTGGCAGACTGGGAAAACAACTTTGGTCCTTCCGCTCCGCCCCTATCCGCTTCGACTGCAGCCATACCGGAACCCACAGCTTGTGCTCTGGCCTTAGCCACACTCAGCATAATGATACTGGGTAGACGCGGACGTTCCTCCGTGTAGTGGTTGTTCGATTTGCTTTTGGTCATCGAAAGAATCTTTATCTCTAGGCTTCGACGTCCAGCGTTCCGTTCCTGTAATGAGAATGACACGTGACACGTCCAGGTTGACACCGTGAATTGTCGGGCCAATGGCTTGCTGGTTCGGGCGCCAAACCCGCCACCTTCGTTTTCTGCTACCGACTGTCCACTGAATTGCCAATACCCTATCGCGGCAAGGAAATTTGTGCTCCTCGTGTTGGAGTGTTCAAGAATGGATGCATAAGCCGGATTCTCCAATCTGAGGGAATTCCAAGCCCCCGGCCGAAATGGCACCCTGGCACAATTTACCGGCGTTATAAATGGATAGGCTCTCAGAAACCCAAAACAGACCTTCCAGAGCGCCATTGTGAGAACGGCCAAGCACGGTAAAATAGGGGATTACTCAGATTTCTATCGCCCGCATTGAGAGTTTTATGCATTCATCTGTTGTCGTCCTCGGAGGTGGCCCCGGTGGCTATGCTGCTGCATTTATGGCTGCCGATCTGGGTCTGGAAGTTACCGTCGTCGAGGCAGACCCTCGCTTGGGTGGCACGTGTTTGTTGCGCGGTTGCATCCCTTCGAAAGCTCTGTTGCACGTCGCCAAAGTCATTGGTGAGGCGCGTGACATGTCCGAATGGGGCGTAAACTATGGCAAGACAAAAATCGATGTCAAAGCGATGCGAGCTCGCAAAGAGAAAGTGATCGACACGCTCACCGGAGGACTGGCCCAGTTGGCCAAACGCCGGAAGGTGCGCATTGTGAATGCACGGGGGATTTTCGTCGATTCGCAAACGCTCCAACTCGAAGGGGGAAACCCTGACACTTACGACAGCGAGCGAATTACTTTTGACCATTGTGTTCTCGCAACTGGTTCTGTCCCTGCAATGCCCCAGATGTTTGATATTGGGTCCGATCGCGTAATGGATTCTACCGGCGCACTGGCCCTGCAAGACATCCCCAAGAAATTACTTATCATTGGAGGAGGTTATATTGGGCTGGAGATGGGCACTGTCTACGCTGAACTCGGCACAAAAGTTTCGGTAGTAGAACTCACCGAAGGACTACTACCTGGAGCCGACCGAGATCTGGTCAAGCCACTCCACAAACGCCTGGAAGATCTGTACGAGAACATTTATCTGGGTACAAAAGTCGTAGGGCTGAAAGACTCGGGGAAAAAAGTTGGAGTTCAGATGCAAGGTCCTGGTCTGCAATCCGCCAGTGGAGAAGAAACATTATCGTACGACCGGGTACTGGTCTCAGTAGGACGACGTCCGGTAAGCCAGGGTTTTGGCTTGGAGAACACGAATGTGGTTGTCGACGAACGCGGCTTTGTTCAAGTTGATCACCATCAATGCACAGCCGACCCACACATTTTGGCAATCGGCGATGTGGCGGGTGATCCGATGTTGGCCCACAAGGCATCGCACGAGGGAAAGGTTGCAGCCGAGGTACTCGCCGGCGAACCGGCTGCCTTCGACAAAATGGCAATTCCAGCTGTCGTATTTACCGATCCTGAAATTGCCTGGGCCGGTCTGACAGCAGACGAAGCCAAGCAAGCCGGCCGCGATGTGAAAATAGCTCAATATCCGTGGCAGGCTAGTGGACGGGCCATCGCGATGGGCAAAACGGATGGCCTCACCAAATGGCTCATTGATCCTGAAAATGACCGCCTGCTTGGTTGTGGAATTGTTGGCTCAGGAGCAGGTGAATTGATTGCCGAAGCGGTTGTGGCAATTGAAATGGGATGCACGGTTATTGATCTGACGGAATCGATCCACCCCCATCCCACGCTGAGCGAAACGATGGCCTTCGCTGGTGAAGTCCACTTGGGTACGGCGACGGAGGTTTATCGACCCAAAAGAAAATAAAGTAATAAAGTGCCCCTGTATTTGCGGGTGAGGCGAAAACATCAGACTACCAAATCGCCCTGAGATGACTAAAATTAACTCTCATGATAAACACAAGTCTGAAGGGTCCACTGAAATTCACGTCCGATGTTTACTAATTAGGAACTGCCACTATGGCCAATACTGATGTGAATCCTCCCAAGTCGCCCATTCCAGGCGATTCCGACCCAGTCGAAACGACGGAATGGCTCGAATCACTCGACTATGTGCTAGAGAGCAAAGGTCCACAACGTGTCCAACAATTGTTGACCGCCCTGGATGGTTTGGCGCATCGCAACGGAGTCGAACTTCCATTCGTTGCCACCACCCCCTACGTCAACACAATACCTCGCGATAAACAACCACCCTACCCCGGAAATCGAGAGCTAGAACGGCGCATCAAAAGCTTTGTCCGCTGGAACGCCATGGCCATGGTAACCCGCGCTAATCGTGACCCGGCTGCACCGGGTGGACATATCTCAACCTTTGCCTCATCAGCAACACTCTACGAAGTAGCACTCAATCACTTTATACGCGGTCGCGGAAACGGTCACGATGGCGATCAAGTGTACTTCCAAGGGCACGCAGCACCTGGCATGTACGCGCGAGCGTTTCTTGAAGGACGACTCACCGAACAGAATCTGGTTAACTTTCGGCGTGAATTAAGTGAGGGAGGTGGCTTATCGTCCTATCCGCATCCTTGGTTGATGCCAGACTTTTGGGAATTCCCCACGGTATCCATGGGCTTGGCGCCGATTATGGCAATTTACCAGGCGCGTTTTAACGAGTACCTGCTCGATCGGGGTATTGTTGATACTTCCCACAAACGCGTCTGGGCTTTCCTGGGTGACGGCGAATGCGACGAACCCGAGACACTCGGAGCCATCACTCTTGCCTCCCGCGAAAAACTCAACAATCTTACCTTTGTCATTAATTGCAATTTGCAGCGACTCGATGGACCGGTACGTGGCAATGGAAAAATTATCCAAGAATTAGAAGGTGCTTTTCGGGGTGCGGGCTGGAACGTCATCAAAGTCATCTGGGGTGACGATTGGGATCCGCTCCTCGAACAAGACGAACAAGGACGGCTGGCACAAAGAATGATGGAAGTGGTGGACGGTCAGTACCAAAATTATGTGGTGAAGGACGGTGATTTTATTCGCCAGGACTTCTTCGGCAAATATCCAGAACTGCTCGAACTGGTAAAGAACTATTCGGATGAAAAGCTCAGCAAATTGCGCCGAGGTGGGCACGACCCAGAAAAAGTTTATGCCGCTTACAAAGCAGCCATCGAGTGCACCGACAGGCCCTCGGTAGTAATTGCAAAGACGATCAAGGGGTATGGAGTCGGCGAAGGAGGCGAAGGTCGCAACGTTACCCACAATCAGAAAAAGCTCAACGAGGACGAGCTGCGCGAGTTCCGGACACGATTTGGAATACCCATTTCCGACGAAAAAGTTGCGGAAGCACCCTTTTATCGCCCACCGGAAGACAGCCCCGAAATGGTCTATCTCCGCAAACAACGCGAAGAACTGGGTGGCCCCGTACCAGCGCGCAGTACGGCTCCCGTAACGATGGAAGTGCCTCAACTTGCCGATTACCAGAAATCAATGGCCAAGCTCGTCAGCAAAGGTCCCGGCAAAGAGATGTCGACTACCATGGGATTTGTCCGCTTGCTCAGTGATTTGCTGCGGGACAAGGGAATTGGTAAGCATATTGTCCCCATTGTCCCTGACGAATCTCGTACCTTCGGCATGGAAGGTCTGTTCCGACAAGTCGGCATTTATGCCCACGCTGGGCAACTTTATGAACCCGTCGATTCGGATCAAATCTCGTACTACAAAGAAGCCAAAGACGGCCAGCTCCTGGAAGAAGGAATCACCGAAGCAGGATCGATGTCTTCGTTCAATGCAGCAGGGACCAGCTATGCATCCCACGGAGTGAACATGATTCCCATGTTCATCTATTACTCCATGTTTGGTTTCCAACGAATTGGCGACTTGATTTGGGCCGCTGCCGATATGCGAGCCAAAGGTTTCATGCTGGGAGGTACTGCTGGCCGTACGACTCTCAATGGCGAAGGATTGCAACACCAGGATGGCCATAGCCTGATCAACGCAATGGCTTTTCCCACGGTGCGCGCATACGACCCCGCTTACGCCTACGAGACGGCTGTTATCCTGTTTGATGGACTCAAACGTATGTACCAGGAGAACGAAACGGCTATCTACTACATCACGTTGGAAAACGAGAACTACCTGATGCCTGAAATGCCTGCAGGGTGCGAAGAAGGTATCATTCGCGGCATGTATCAGGTCGCCAGTACGGCTTCGCAAAAGACCGAAACCGAGGCTGCCCAAGTCCAACTCTTTGGGAGTGGCCCTATTCTACGTGAAGCATTACGCGCTGCAGAGATCCTCATCGAACAATTTGGCATCGCCAGCGATGTCTGGAGTGTGACCAGCTACAACCAACTCCGCCGTGACTGCCAGGAGTGTGAGCGTTGGAATATGCTCAACCCGGACAAAGTTGCCCGCCGATCCTACCTCGAAGAGCAGCTTTCGGGCACCACTGGACCCGTTATTGCCGCAAGTGATTACATGCGTGCTCTCTCCGAACAGATTGCACCGTGGACTCCCAACGGATTTTTTGCATTGGGAACCGACGGTATGGGCCGGAGTGAATCACGCGAGGCTTTGCGCCGACATTTTGAGGTGGATGCCGAATGCATCGCCCTGGCGACACTGTATCAACTCAGCAAGCAAGGAAAGGTTGACATGAAGACGGTTGCCGCTGCGGTTAAGAAGCTGGACATCGATCCTGAAAAACCCTCGGCCCTCTATGCTTAACAAAATATGAATACACAAATCACACTACCCCATCTGGGCGAAAATATAGATTCAGGCGACGTATTGTCGATCCTTGTAGAAGTCGGTGATGTCGTCACGGTGGATCAGGATCTTGTCGAACTCGAAACGGACAAGGCAACCATGCCGGTACCCAGCCCTTCGGCTGGCAAAGTCACAAAGTTGTTGGTTAGCGAAGGCGACACCCTGTCGGTTGGTGCAGCCATCCTTGAGCTCGAAGCCGATGCGGGCGAGACTGCGACACCTCAGGTCGCGTCACCTGAAACTGCGTCACCTGAAACTGGGCCATCTGAATCTGCGTCCTCTGAAACTGTGCCTGGCGGAGCCGCTCCCCAGCAGGTGCCTCCTGCACAGCCGCTGCCAACTTCTGCGGGCTCAGTTTCTGCAGGCCCTGATTCTGCAGGATCCATTGATCCTGCACTGGTGGCCGCTCCTGAACCCGTATCCAGTAATCCCCCTGGAGCCGTCGCGCCGCGAGTCGATGACCAAATCGATTTACCTGGAGATGGACGTTCTTCGGCTGCCGCAGGACCTGCCGTTCGCCGTCTGGCCCGTGAATTGGGAGTCGATCTGCGTCGAGTACGTCCAGGTAGTAGTGATGGGCGCCTTACAGAAGAAGATATACGCGCTCATGTTCGTTCCAATAATGAGCAGGTGGCTTCTGCCACTCCCGCTGGTGTCACGCCACCCGGTACTCCCGACTCAGATGGTCAGGGCGCTGTACGACGAGAAAAGATGTCGCGGATGCGTCAGACGATTGCCCGCAATATGCTTCAATCGTATAGTTCGATTCCACAACTCACCAATTTCGATGATGTGGACGTTACCGAACTTGAGCGGATTCGTCGTGACAGCAAGGGCGATTATGCTGAAAGTGGCATCAAACTCACCGCAATGCCCTTTATGATCAAAGCGGTTGCTTCAGCCCTCAAACAACATCCGATCGTCAACAGCTCAATTGACGAAGATGCAAATGAAATCATTTACAAAGAATATGTCAACGTTGGCATTGCTGTAGACACCGAGCGCGGTTTGGTCGTACCCGTGCTACGTGACGCTGATCGCAAGAGTATTCCGCAAATTGCCCGAGAACTTGCTACCATGGCCGACTCCGTCCGCTCGGGCAGTTTTGGCGTCGATGATCTGCGCGGAGGCACGTTCACTATTAGCAATCTGGGCGCTATCGGCGGCACCTACTCAACCCCCATCATCAATCCACCTGAAGTGGCCATCTTGCTGGTCGGTCGCAGTCGTATGATGCCACAATTTATCGACGACACTTTCGAACCGCGATTGATGATGCCTCTCTCGATCACCTACGATCACCGTACTGTCGACGGTGCAGCGGCAGCACGATTCTTAAATGATGTGAAAGGGTATCTGGCAAACCCAGGCCGTTTGCTGCTAGCACCCTAGACCGAATATTTCATACGTTCGGGCACCGAAGTGCAGCTTTGGTCGGCGAGGTGGTCTAGCCCGTATATTTTATCCTTTCCTACTCCGACATCACAGCGTGGGGTACTTCAACTAAAGAAACCGCTAATTGACGCTAATCGACACTTAGTAAAAGACAAGAAATTCTCGCCATTGCAAGCAATGGAACTATTTCATTTTCTTCATAGCGCGGGAGTGTCTCGACAGCCCATTTGATAACCCTAATTAGCGTATATTAGCGTCCATCAGCGGTTTACTAATCTTGGTCCCTGCGCTGTAGTCTTAAGTTCTACAACTTTCGAAAACCTGTGATTCTAACTTTCTCTCGGTAGCATGAAGCCACCACCTTTTCCGATCCGTCCTGGCACACCGGGATCCGTGCTCTATCAGTGCCTCAAAAAACTATTGGATTCGTACGCCTTCTACAGAGCCGAACAGACACCACGCGGCCTGAGGCCGCAACCAAATAATTGAACATAAGAAAACGAAGGGAACGAAGATATCTTATGCGCTGTGTTACCGTTTCTTTGTTTCCTTCGTTACCTTCTGTTAAAAATTTCTCATGATGCGCAAATTTCCAAAGAGGAAATTGCATAGGAAACCGGAATACTCAATACGAAGGTGCTTGAGCGGCAGACTACTGCCGAAAACCCCACCCGGCATTCACTGCCGAAAACCCTGCAACGGAAAGCACAGCAGTGGGATGACCAGCGAAGCCAACCCAATCGCCCAGCGTGTGGGTCCTAATTCAACATTATCGTTGGCTGTGGGTGGATGGTGGATGCCCATCAGAATCACCAACACCAGCATCGGGGTCCACATAACCGCGTCGTTGATATGAATCAAAATATAAAAAATTGATAACGAAACAAACCAACGTGCCAGTACGTGAGCACGATTCAGGAACAAAGCGTAAATCGTATGACCGCCATCGAGTTGGCTGATAGGCATCATATTGAGTCCCGTAATCAGCATTCCCACCCAACCCGCCATGAAGTAGGGGTTCAGTTGCGACAAGCCAATCCAGTCACGACCTGTCCATTCGGGATGAGCGCGTTCGAGCATCCATTGCCCTAACCAGGGAAGATAGAGTTGAATCTCTTCGGGATGCGGCAGGCGTGATAAATCCAAATCGTTGATGCCCCACCAAAACACGGGAATTGCCACCACGAGCCCTGCCAAGGGCCCTGCAATGCCGATATCAAAAATCTGACGTCGATCTGCCCGCATCCCGTCCATTCCGATGACTGCACCCATGGTACCAATCGCATTGAATGGGATTGGGATGCACAGTGGATAGCTGGCTGCAATGCGATGTTTAACCGTTTGCAAAAAATGACCCATTTCGTGCGTTAACAGAATAGCCAACACGGCAATCATGTATTGCATTCCCGTGGTCCAGTTCTCACGTATAACAGCTCCCATGGCCTCGTAGCTGTGCAAATAACGATGCTCAAGCGGTTGCCAATTCGTGCAGCCCACCCAAAATGTCGATACACATGTGGCCAAAAACAACACAATTGGCAAGAGAGTGCGCCGTTGCGGGCGGAAGTGAAGATCTGAGACTTTGAGCTCTGCTAACTTTGAAAAAGCCGGCTCGTTAAAGGTGTCGCCACCGGATGAACTCTGTACAGACAACGTGTCCGCCAGTGAAGAAGTTACTGAAGAAGATGGTGAATCCCCTGGATTCTTTGCATCCCCTTGCTTTGTTGAATTATCCAAGTGTTCCGAGCGAACCTCGCCTTGCGATTCTGAAGTCGGCTCATCACCAGTATGCTCCTCGCTGTTCATCCGAGAATCATACCACAGAAGTGGCGTCAGGCGTCAAGGGCTTAGATCGCGTACCCATCTTCGAAGGCATGCTTTGGCAGGTGCTCTGTTAATAGATTTCCAAGCTCTTGACCGCAAATACTCCACCCGCATGTGCCGCCGAGAGACAACGTTGGGCAGTCTCCAGCAGGTCGAGAGGTGGGAAATTTTTGGGTGGCAATGTGACCGAAGCAACCCCCGCCCCCACAAGATAACTTATTGTTTTGCCTTTTACTTCCAAATGCCGGATCATGCCTTGTATACGCTCGAGTGTCTGTTGGCCAAAACGAACTGCCTGCTGCCGATCGAAATCCGCAAGTAGCAATACCCTATGGCAGGGTCCCCTGGATTCGACTACTAAATCCTCGACATCCGTTTCCTGGCAGACTGCATCCAGTACCTGACTGATAACCTGGTGATTCTCGTTTTCGTTGGCACACCTTTCAACTGCTCCTAGAATGACCAGGCTAACTGGCTTTCGCTGTGCACGGCATTGCCCCACAGTCAGTGTGAGTATCCGCTCGAAAGCGCTCTCCTGACTAGAAACTGGTTCTGCTAAGAGCTGACCGAAGAGAGGACTCGTATTGTGCAGGTCGCTAGTGCCGGACAACGCCGTGTCGGTGGATTGTGGTTTTGACTCGACCTTGGGCAGGGGTTTCCCTAAGAAAGAATCAACTGCTGAGCGAAGGTGAGCTGCATCGACCAGGACACGAGAGTCGGATTTCCCATCCCCTGCTCCCAACAGGCTCAAAGGTGCGGACACGTTTTCAGCTAATAGACTGATTTGCTGGTGCGCATCGGTCATGATCGCAACAAAATCCTGATGCTTTGGCAACTGCAAGGACATGGCTTCAGCCAATTGATTGACTTGTGGCTGTAAATAAGAAACTATTTCGATCAATTTATCTCGGTCAAATTTGCCGTAGAGGACGCCTAGTTCCAAGAGATCGGGCAAAACATCCAGCCGATTTCTCCCTACCAATTCCGCCAACAAATCAGCAATATGTAACGTACAAGATAAATCCGACACGGGTAAGTTTTGCCTTGCCAAAACGGCTGCGTGACGCGGCTGTGCAATCGACTCCACCAGGAATTCTGGCATTTGCCAATGCCGAAGTAGCGCAACGGTTAAAGCTCGATGATCAAAACCAAGCGACTCTATCTCGAATTGCTCCAAATCAGCATGGTCGTTGATCACGCTTGACAAAAAATTAGCATAGGGCTCTTGCAATTGCCCCAACAACACCAGAACCCCAATGTCCTGTAGCAAACCCGCCAAAAACGCATCGTCTCCTGGCTGGTAGTACAACTTTTCACTTATTGTACGTGCAGCTACCGCGCGGGTTAGTGTCGACATCCAGAACCAATCCAACTGCTCCCGTGCCACGTCATAAAACAACTTTTCGGGCAGGCTAAATCCTAAAACTAATAATTTAAGAGGCTTGGTTCCCAGGAGAGCAATGGCCTGGTTGAGATCTCTGACTTCTTGGCTCAATCCAAAAAGTGAGCTGTTGACCACACGCAAGATTTTGGCCGCCAGGGCTGGGTCCGTTTGAATGCATTCTTTCAGCGCATGCGTATCGACTTTAGGATTTCTTGTCAGCTGAATCACCTGGCAAGCTACCGCTGGTAGCGTGTACAGATGATTTGCCTGGCTGACGAGTCCTTCTAGCGTAAGCGCTGCACTACTACAAGAAACATCGATGGGGGTTTCAGCGTTCATGCGCAAATATAGCTCATGAACCTTGGACATGCCGGGCCAGCTCACACAATTGCTAAATTGCTATTTTAACGCTTTAATCCTGCGAACCCGCTCTGCCCTAAAATTGTAATTCATGTTACAATTCCCCCACTTCGGACTCTACACTCCTCAGGCATGGATAGCCGATGAATGCGCTCCGCTTTTTAGTATTTTTTTGCCTGGCGCTTATCCCAATCAACGTCTCGGCCCAAAATAATGAGGCCCTCCAGCAAGCAGCGCGCATACGTCAAATTGTTCTGAGTCAAGGCAAAAGTCCAGCTACGGTTGCTCACCTTGTACAACTCACGCGAGATCTGCCACCTGCAGATGCTGCACCTTTGTACGAACAAATTGCCAACGATTATCTGGCTGCCGGAAAACATGATCAAGCAGCAGAAGTACTCCACCAACTCGTGGACCAGTACCCCGATCAACGGGCTACCCAAGCGGGGCTGCTCACACTGGCTCGACTTTATACCAGCAGTGAAGTCGTGCAGATACAGGCCAGCAAGCCTGTCTCTACTCCCGAAGAGTTGGCTACCTACGCACTGCATCTTGCTGGGCAAGCACGGCACAAACAAACCAAACTCGCTGATGATCCGGAGCATACTTTTCAATCTGCAGTCGCAGCGCGTCGGAGTGGTCGCCTAAAATTGGCTCAAAGTTTTTTATCGCTTCTGAAGCACAACCCACGCATGCAACCCTGGCATCGTCGGGCCCAAGCTGAGCAATGGCTGATCGAGGCTCGCCAGGACGAGGAAGCACCTCTGACAATAAGGCGATGCACCCCTGTAGAACGAAGACCTCATCTTGACGGCCAACTCCAGGAGCCCTGTTGGCAACTTGAAACTTCTTCGGCACCCAGTAAAACGACCCAAGCCTGGTTCGCCAAAGATGAGGAGTTTCTTTACATGGCCGTGCATTGCAAAAAAATGCCACAGACTCAATACGAAGTCGACCCTCGTGCCCGGACTTATGATGCGGATCTGAGCACCCACGACCACGTACGAATCCATTTGGATTTAGACCGTGATTATGCCACGAGTTTTGAGTTGTCCGTGGACCATCGTGGTTGGACAGCCGACCGTTGCTGGCTCACACCAGGGTGGAATCCACGTTGGTTTGTCATCTCTGCTCAAAATGCCACCCACTGGACTCTCGAAGGGGCAATACCCTGGTCGGAACTGGGTGCCCCTCCCCTGGCCGAAACCGCCTGGGCGATCGCCGTTGAGCGCAAAGTCCCCGGTTTTGACGTTGTTCCCGTAGCGTTTGGGCTACTGCTGTTTGAGTAATTCGCCCCCTGAAGACGGCTGCAAGCTGGCCCGCTGCTTCTCAGTGGCCAGGAATCACTAGCATTTCGTCATTTGGATAAGTTCCCAGAGCAATTTGATCTTTTGTTCCATGCAAACGAATCGGTGCGCAGTACCGCCAGCTATACGATTGGCCAGACCGGAAGTCCTGCCATTTCAGGCGAAGTTATCGATCGCTTACTAGCGGTACTCCAAAACAAAAAACGTACCGCAGATCATCTGCAAGCACTCCAAGCAATAGGAAGCAATGCTTCTAATTTTAACAATAGATGGTTAGGAAGTAAAAAAATTAGCGTTGTTTCCCAACTACGTACTCTTCTTGTCGACGGCGACAAACGGTTACTCCCCGATACGATCCGTGTGCTTAGCCATTTGACCGCTGCGAGCGAGGGGCTCGTCATCAGGCAGGTCCAAGATCTGGTTTCGGAGCAAAGAATATCCGAACTACATTCTGCTGCCGAAGCTGCTAAAAACATTCACCGTGGACGGGATGGAGGATTTTTCTAGTGGCTGACTCAAGGACTCCCGAGCGTTATACTACCCCTCATGACATGGATGATTGGAATCGACGAAGCCGGGTATGGACCCAATCTGGGACCACTCTGCATTGGGGCAACGGCCTGGTGGAGTGAGCTGCAAGCAGAATGCAGCGAAGAACCCAAGGATATGCCGCTCAGGGAGGGTGGTCTGGCCTTAGTACGGACCGGCTCTACGATCGATCTCTATGAGCGGCTGGCAGATGTGGTAAGCCGGGTGCCCGATGATCAGCGGATTGCAATCGCCGATTCGAAGCAGCTCTACAAACCGGCTGGCCACTCCAAACAGCGTCACTCCAAACGGCGCCACAGTAATTGTGGCTTACGGCATCTAGAACGTGGTGTGCTCACAGCAATGACTGTCTGTGGCCAATCCTTTACAGATTGGCAAGAACTCTTCTCGCCGCCCACCTTGCCGTGGTATGCCAACTACAATTGCCCGCTACCTATAGATTGTTCGCTAGCAGAAGTCGCAAACCTCGCAGACCGTTTTGCGGTAACTTGCCAATCCGCGGCCGTAGAGTTGGTCGATATCCAAACTCAACTCGTATATCCAGAAGAGTTCAACCAACTCACGGAACACTATGGCACCAAAGGCGCAGCTCTCTCCCACAAATCCATGGATCTCGTAAAAAAAGTACTCGCCAACCTCCCCATTCGATCATCGCTTTGCATCCCACCGCACACCCCCCTGGTCTCTATCACCTGCGACAAGCACGGTGGGCGCAATCGCTACGGGGCACTCCTGCAGCATCACTTTCCGGATCACTGGATCGAAACAATCGTCGAAAGTCGCTCCCAAAGCTGTTACCGCTGGGGACCCCCTGAAGCGAATATTGAAATCTGCTTCCGTAGCCAAGGAGAAGCCGAGCTCCCCGTGGCACTTGCTTCGATGCAAGCCAAATACCATCGCGAGTTAGCCATGCGATCCTTCAATGCTTTTTGGATCGAACAGATTCCAGGCCTTCGGCCCACGGCAGGGTACCCTCAAGATGCCAAAAGATTCAAAGCTCAAATTACTGAAGTCCAAGCAAAGCTAAAAATCGAAGACCGAGTCCTGTGGCGAAATCGTTGAATCCACAGGAGATTTTTCAGGATGGGCCGTTTCCTATAGAATCCGTCTTTCATGCTGCTTACTGCGCATTCCTCGTTCAAGATTTACTTAATTCCGAAAGAATGCGATGTTCATCTACATTGCCCGGCATGCCTGGGCTCATGAATTCGGTGACCCACGCTGGCCTGACGATTCTCAACGCGAGCTTGAAGTCGATGGTGCCGAGCGATACATGCGTGTGGTGGAGGCGATGGCTGAGCGCGGCTTTGCTCCGGAGGCAATAGCCACCAGCCCCTATGTACGATGCCGGCAAACGGCCGATCTCATTGCCCAGTACACTTCTGCTCAACCCCCAGTGACCGAACTTGCTGCTCTGGAGCCGGGTAGTGATTTTGAAGCACTCGTTGCCTGGTCCCAAGAAGCCAACTGCCAGCAGATTTGTTGGGTGGGTCATGCTCCCGATGTCGGCAATCTCACAGCAGCGCTCGTGGGTGACCACCGGGCAGATATTCGATTTGCCAAAGGTGCCATAGCTGCCGTGAAAATGTTTGAGCCCCTGGGCCACAGTTGCGGTGAATTGTACTGGCTAGTAACCGCAAAATCTTTGGGTGTTTAGTGAAGGTGGAGGGAAGAAAGAAGCAAGCCATATTTATGATTCGTGCTTCGTATCCTTCGTGGATAGAAAAACGACTTGGCAGTTCTTCTGCCCCCTTCCCAGTACGGCCTCGCCCTTTATGATCAATCGTTTGCTCCCAGCCGACACACTTTTTTGCACGGAAGTAATATTCATCCATGGCCAGACACGGCAAATACGATTGCATCCTTATCGGCGGAGGACACAATGGTTTGGTCTGCGCTGCTTATTTGGCAAAAGCAGGACGAAAAGTTTGTGTGCTGGAACGAAGGCACGTATTGGGCGGCTGTGCAGCGACCGAAGAGTTGTGGCCAGGCTATCGGGTCTCGACCGCTGCGTACGTCATTAGCCTGTTTCAAACTTCCATCATTCGCGAGTTGCGGCTCAAAGAGTACGGACTGAAGATTCTACCTCGGTCTCCTTCATCGTTCACTCCGCTTCCTGACGGACGCAGTCTGACCATGGGGCCCGATGCAGGACTCAACCAGCGTGAAATTAGCAAATTCAGCCTCCGCGATGCCGAAGCCTATCCGCGCTACGAAGCCTTGCTGGAAAGGGTGGCGGCAACGTTGGAACCGGTCCTTTCCGAGGCGGCGCCCGATCCCCTACCCTTGCCGCCTGCTTGGCGGAATATTGGTTTGGGTAAGCGTTTGCGTGACAGCAAAAAAGTACTCCAGCTTTACGGTGCGGTCAAAAAACTTGGTGTAGACTTACCTGCAGCCATAGAATTGCTGACCGGCGCTGCTCGACCCATTTTGGAACGCTGGTTCGAAACAGAGGTTCTTAGAGCAACTCTCGCTACCGACGCGATTATTGGTGCCTTCACTTCGATTAGCTCGCCAGGCAGCGCCTATGTGTTGTTGCATCATGTGATGGGCGAAGCAGGCGGTGCGCGGGGAGTGTGGGGCTATGTCCAGGGGGGAATGGGCCGGCTTTCTGATGCCATTGCCGCCGCATGTCAAGACATGGGAGTTGAGATCCGTCGCGAGTCTCCAGTCCATTCCATTCAAACCGACTCCCGTGGAGTCTGCGGTGTGGGACTTAAAGATGGCTCGCAATTGGCAGCACGCGTGGTGGCTTCCAGCGTGGATGCACATGTGACGTTCGAAAAATTACTCTCACCCGATGTGTTGCCCGCAGAGTTTCGTGAGGCCGTGGCAAAAATTGACTATGCTTCAGCTTCGGCTAAAGTCAATCTGGCATTGTCCGAACCTCCACAATTTACCTGTCTCCCCAGTACGGGCATTGCGCCCCATCACCATGGCACAATGCATATTGGCCCAACACTCGACTACTTGGACCGCGCTTACGACGATGCCAAGTACGGTCGACCCAGCCAGGAACCCATCCTGGAGATGACCATGCCTACCAGTGTCGATACGACCATCGCCCCTGATGGCAAACACCTGCTGTCTATGTTTGTGCAATACGCACCCTATAACCTGGCCTCAGGAAATTGGGACGACCACAAAGAATCCTTTGGTGACCGTTGTGTCGAATTGTTGGCCCAGTACGCACCCAATGTGCCAGCAGCCATCGAGCATCGACAAGTCTTGAGCCCACTGGACCTTGAGCGGACATTTGGCATCACCGGCGGCAATATTATGCAAGGAGCCATGACTCCCCACCAGTTGTACTGTTTTCGCCCCGTGGCAGGCTGGGCCGATCATCGCACGCCCGTTCCCGGGTTATTTCTCTGCGGTGCTGCCAGCCATCCCGGAGGTGGTGTGATGGGGGCCTGCGGTGCGAACGCGGCCACCGAAATCCTCCGCAGGTGAGTTTGGATAATTACGGGAACTGCCTCAGTAAGTGAACTCCCTTTTCGAAACTATGTTAACTGCAAGTCACTTTTGCAGTTTTCTAGGTTATGGGGAACGCACAAAAATTGTCTAGAACCGGTTTCAAAATACGTTTGTAGCCGGCGATTGCTACGAGTGTCGATTTTTCATCCAGGTTTTATCGGCTCTCGTAGCGACCGCCGTCAAAGGAATTGAAAAAATGGATTATGAAACGGGTTGGCGAGGTTGGTGCGTAGCCGTGATTTCGTTACTTGCTCCACTGGGATTGTTGTTTCACCGTCCATTTGTGTTCGAGATTATTCTGCCTTTTATGAAAGCAACCGGGGCCATCGCATGAATGAAAATCTTGCTTGGTTCTTAACCCTGGCCGGGTACGGCCAATTCTCCGTATTGATTGCTTCTGCACTTGTGCCCTATCAATTGAATTGGGGAAAGCAACTTCAGCCCCTACCCCGTTTGCATCGGCAAATGTATTGGGTTTATGGAGGCTATGTTGTGCTGGCGATATTAGCCTTTGCATTCATCAGCGTGTTGCATGCTGAAGAGTTGGCAAGTGGCAGCGGCCTGGCGCGTGCGTTTTGTCTTTATGTGGCAGTTTTCTGGGGCATCCGTCTCTCCCTCCAGGCATTTTTTGATGTCCGTGAATATCTCACAACATGGTGGCTAGCCCTTGGATACCATGGCCTTAGTGTTCTCTTTGTTTTTTTACAGCAGTCTTCGGATGGGCAGCTCTCGGGGCTTAGAATCCCAAATACTTAGATAACAAGAGGCACTCCAGGAGAAGTGACTTTCTTACCCCATGGTCAATAGGAGACACAAGATGTTAGATTGAAGGGTCCGAATCGGCAGCTCCAATTCAATCGCACACTTTTATAATCCCATGGCCTCCGAAGAAGAACTCTATCAGGAACACATCCTTGACCACTACGAGGACCCTTTTCACAGGGGATCCCTGGAAAGCGCAACCCATGCGCACGAAGACAAAAATCCACTCTGTGGCGATATCGTACGAATCGAGTTGCAACTCGATAGCAGTGGCAAAATTGCCGATCTCTATTTTTCAGGTGAAGGATGTGTCATCAGTCAGGCATCGGCCTCAATGCTGTTAGAAAAAATGCATGGAAAGACCATTGATGAACTCAAGAAATTCTCTGCCGAAGAGATGCTTGAACTCTATGGCCCCCGTTTAACACCCAACCGTCAAAAGTGCTGTCTGCTGTCCTGGAAAGTACTCCAGTCTGCAGTCCACTCCCCTCTTGATGCCGAGGAAGGCCAACCATGAATACGCTTGAGCCCAGCCAGCTCTTGCCAGAGTCGCTGCGCGAAGATTTTCCTATTCTGAGCAGCGATGTTTTAAGCGGCCATCCCCTGATCTTCCTTGACAATGCAGCCAGCACCCAGCGACCCCGACAGGTAATCGACGCCATTCGTCGGGTGTACGAGCGCGATTATGCCAATGTACATCGAGGCATTCATACCTTAAGCGAACGAAGTACGGAACAATATGAGCATGCTCGCGAAAAAGTACGCGACTTTATTGGTGCGGAACATGCCGAGGAAGTGATATTTACGCAAGGCACAACGGCCTCCATAAATTTAGTAGCCCAAAGTTGGGGTCGGGCCAATCTCCATCCGGGCGATGAAATTCTTCTCACCGTGATGGAACACCACTCGAACCTGGTCCCGTGGCAACAGCTAGCAGCACAAACGGGAGCCGTATTACGCCATGTACCTCTCACGGAAGATGGTCTGCTCGATAAGTCTGAGTTTGAGAACTTGCTGAATGAGCGAACTCGACTTGTGGCCTTAGTCTCTGTTTCTAACACTCTCGGAACGGTGAACCCGATAGAAGCTATTGCAAAAAATGCGCATGGCGCAGGAGCCTTGGTACTGGTAGACGCGGCCCAAAGCGTGCCCCACCAACCAACCAACGTACGTGCTTGGGATGCTGACTTTGTCGCTTTTAGTGGACATAAAATGTTAGGTCCCTCGGGTATTGGAGTTCTCTATGGCAAGCGGGAACTTCTGGCTGCCATGCCGCCCTTCTTGGGCGGTGGAAGCATGATCAATGAGGTCCAGCTCAATCACTTTACACCGGCTGAACTCCCCGCAAAATTCGAAGCCGGCACCCCACCCATTGTGCCGGCCATTGCCATGTCAGCGGCCGTCGATTATCTCAGCAAGATTGGTCTCGACGCAATCCATCAACACGAACAGGCGCTCGTCCAATACGCCTATGAAGGTCTAAGCGAAATTGAAGGATTGCGGATTCTAGGCCCTGCACCTGAACATCGTGCGGCGCTTGTTAGTTTTGCCTTTGAAAAAATCCATGCCCATGAATTTGCCCAGGTACTCAACGATCAATTTGGCGTGGCGGTTCGTGCTGGTCACCACTGCACCCAACCGTTGCATACACATCTGGGTGTCACCGCCAGCACCCGCGCCAGTTTTTATCTTTACAACCGACTCACTGATGTCGATCGTCTCCTCGAAGGCGTTGCTGCGGTACAGGCCAAGTTTGCACCCAAAGGACGGCGGAGAAAAAAGTCTGCTGGCTAGAATTTGGCTTAAGTAGTTCTTCACATTGTGTTGTAACAATGCATCTAACGATTACGCTAGCAGACAAAGAATCAGGGTGCGACAACTTGCAACCTTTGGAAGGATTTGCTCAGACTCTGGTCGGAGCTATCAACACTGAGAAGACAAAGGAATCTCTTTGAAGTATATCTTTTCCCTGAGGTGAGGCTTCTTCTTAGCTCAACTGGCATTTCGGACAGGCAAACACTTTGCGTGCGCCTAATAGCCAGCTCTCGATTTCCGTGTCGCAACGGCTACAGACGGGCTTCTTATAAACTAGCAATCGTTCGTCACGATTCATTCGGCTGCGTGGTTTGCCGATCTCTTTCGGTTCGGCAATGATGATGCGATTGTATTTCACTCCGATTTCCAACAGTGATTTTAACTTGGACCAGAGTAACTTCACTTGTTCGCGAGCTAATTCTCGGCCAGGAGTCTCTGGATGAATGCCGAGCAGATACAAAACTTCGCTTCGGTAGATATTTCCAACGCCAGCAATCACGGATTGATTCAACAGAAGGGTGCCTATAGCTGCACGACTACCGCCGATTCGAATCCAGATTTGCTCAAAGTCGCCGTCGTCACGCAACGGATCTGCTCCTAAGCGAGCTTGAACAGCCGCCCATTCCTCTCGATTGATTATTCTGCAAGTGTTGGGACCATTGAGGTCGAAAGCCTTTTCCTTGCCAACAACACGTAGCCGGACTTGACCATATGGTTCCGGAAAAGGCGGTCGATGGAGTCGAAATTTACCGTAGAGACCGAGGTGGATATGAAGAAACTTGCCACCTGACCAGTGGTAGCACAGATGCTTGCCATGAGCGTCTACCGACTTGAGTGTTTTGCCGCTGAGTAGTTTCGCGCCGTCAGTGAAACGTCCCTGGGGAGAGGATACCTCTAGCCTCTTGCAGGCGAAGTGACGTTGATGATCCCTGGCAATACGATGAATCTTATGACCCTCTGGCATCGGTGCGGCGTGTTCCTATTCAATCTTTGCTTTGTCGGTAGCACCCTGGAAATACCGTAGCGGCGCCAGCAAATTGTCCTTCCAAGGAACGGTGGTCATCGTCCCTTGGCAGAGTAAGATTGTCGTATCGTCAAACGCTAAGTTATCGGGATGCTCTTGTTTGATTTGTTCAGTGAGAGTGGCAATTAGCTGCTCTGGCTGCGTTGGATCAAGCTTGCGAACACGCTCGAATACACCTTCCATACCTATGGTTCTGCCCTGCGTATCGCAACATTCGGTAATGGCGTTACTGAAACAAAGTGCTAAATCGTCCACGTTGAGTTTTGTTTCGAAGTTTTGGTATTCTTCAAAGTCGGTCACACACCAGGATTCAGGGGTGATGGTCAAGTCTTTTGGTACTTGTTTCAGAGTCGACCAGTCTTGCTGCTGACTATTGAACAACAGTGGCGGCGGATTCCCCGTGTTACAAAAAGACAGGGTGCGTGTTGGGGAAAAGAAAGTGCTAATCATGGTTGTGGCAAAGCAACCGTACTCCGAGCACTCGGCGAACCGACGGCTAATCTCGCTAACAAAACGAGCTTGCCGAATGGTGTTAATGTTTTGTTTCATCAACTCGCGCAATTCGTAGGAGAGCTTGGTGTAATGCGGTAACTGGCCGCAAACTTCTGCCACCATCATTCGTGTGATTCGGCCTGAGGAACACGAAGAGAGAAGGTAAAGGTCAGAGCCACCGGAGAGATTACAGTCCACAGCCTGACTGGTAATCCATACGTCTACTCCAGGTCGGACAAAATGGTTTTCTCGGCTTCCATTGCCCCCCCAAACCTCCATGCATTGAAGGTCAGAGTCACCGGGGCTAGTCGAGGTAGCAGTAGACATGATTTCGGATCTTTGTAGAGGCAATGATTAGGAAACGGACTCAGTGGCTAATGCCGTGCTATTCGGAAAGTCGCGACTGTCGTTGACCCAATCTTCTCGTGAATAGCTTATCACAGATGTATCGGTTTCTCGCACTTCGAGCAAGGTTAAACGAAAACCCATTTCCGTGATTTCCGTGAAGAGCATGTGTGCTAGGTTTTCGACCGTCGTGGGGTGCGAGAATCGCTTCAATTTCAAGTCCTCGCCAGTACGCTGCATGTGCTGAGTTAGTGTGTCATAGAGTGGATCTTTGACATGAATCAACATGCCATGATCGTACTCAGCTTTCAGGAAGGGCTCGATTTTTCTGTCGAAGTCACCGAAGAGCGTCGACAACGCACCGGTTCGCTCGACTTCAAAGTGGCAGGCAATTCCATATCGGTGTCCGTGCAAGTTCCGGCATTTATCCTGCAACTTTTCATTCCGATGGGCTGCGTAGAATTTATACTGTTTTTGAATGATCATGTTGCTGTTCGCTTAGAGGCAAATCACTAATTCGTATTTGTTAACCCATAGATCTGGTGTCGACAAAAGACAGAAACTCACTTCGGCTTGACAGATTTGTTTTCAGAGCTCCACGCAGCGCACTGGTAATTGTTGAGCTGCCATGCTTTTTGATACCTCGGATCGACATGCACGAATGCTCAGCTTGAACCACGACTCCTACACCAGAGGTTTTGAGCTCTGTTTCGATCAACTCCGCAATCGTGTGTGTCATCCGCTCTTGCACTTGAGGGCGACGAGCAACTTCCTCAACAACACGGGCTAGCTTGCTTAGTCCGGTTACATGACCTTGTGGGATATAACCGACGTGGGCCAGTCCAGTGAAAGGCAGAAGATGATGTTCACACATGCTGGTAAAAGGGATGTCTCGCACGAGTACGAGCTCGTCATAGTCTTCGGTGAAAGTTACCTGCAGATGGCGAGATGGATCCAGGTGCAGCCCCTGAAACATCTCGGCGTACATTTTGGCTACTCGGCGAGGAGTTTCTTCCAAGCCAGGGCGATCTGGATCTTCCCCGACCGCTTTGAGGATGGTACGAACAGCGGATTTGATCGCCTCCAGGTCGACCTCTGTTGACCTTTGGCTAGAAATGTGAGTGTCAGATTGCAAATCAGCTGCAAGCGGATGCTTCTGTGCGGATCTATCGGACGAAGAAGGTGATTCCAAAACGGTGTGCATAGTGCTTCAAATCGCTGAATAAGAATTAGAAAGGATCATCAACAATACCGGCACTGTAGGCAGCTTGCCGGTGATGACAACGTAAAATCCTCTATATTCCACCAGAAAAGTGGAAACTTCACCATGGCTAGCGAGAGTCTTGCCAGCAAATATCGGTAAGCCGCATTCAGTCATCACCTTTGGAGAGAGCCAGCATGTGCCGGCAAGAAGGACCGCGGTAGAGCTAATTAGCAAAAGCCGGCTACCGATCTAAACATGACCGGAAACCGACTTTCGCGGCTGAAGGTAAGACGCTATTAGCGAACGGTTACCTGCATACTCTTGTAGGTAGAATCCAAGGCGTGCCGGAGTGTCCAGGCTTGGGAATTGCTACAGCTACATTGCTCAGCTTTATCGACAGCTGTTTGCAACGTCTGAGTGACCGACGTACTCATCCCATGCTCTTCCATCGCGAGTAGGTTTCTGGCTGTCGTCATGTAGACTTTAGCACATTCGCTAGGATGACCAGCGTTAAACAATGGTGCTCCTTCTTGAATTGCCGTTTCGATCATTTGGTGCGGCATCATTGCAGCCTGCTTATTGGCTGGCGGCATAATGACCGTGTCGATGACATGAATCACACCATTGCTGGCATCGAGATCCGTGGAAACTAACTCGGCGTTATTCACCATGGCTGCTCCACCTTGGACAGCCATGCTTACGGACTGGCCTTCGAGTGTCTTTGCTTTCCCAACTGCCAACGCGTCGGTGGAGTAGACTCGACCAGGTACAACGTGATACTTCAGAATGGAAATCAATTTGGCTTTGTTCTCAGGCCTCAATA
>CAWWCC010000023.1:0-23306 GCA_963935315.1 uncultured Planctomycetaceae bacterium
GCAAGTTCGAAGGAATTCTCTATTTGGGCGGACTGCCTGGGGCAGGGTGGGATGGCCAGATCCGGTTTCATTTTCGCGGTGAGCGCGACCAGGGTAAAACACGCTTTGTGGGGATCATGGGTGAACGCTTGCGATTCGAGAACCCGAATTTTCAGGCAATCCTCCAAGACAGTGTTCTGCGTGGCACAGCAACCATGTTTCGCAACATCGTCGACGACGATACCTTTGAGATGAAAAAAGTGCTACGCCGCTCTCCCACCGAAGGAGCCAAGCCCCCTGCCGGTGCTGTCGTGCTGTTTGACGGTACCAACGTTGACCACTGGGAAGAGGGTCGCATTGTCGAAGGGGATCTGCTGAACGTGGGCACCCTTTCCAAAGGTCACTACAAGGGTCTTAAGCTTCACCTAGAGTTTCGAACACCTTTCATGCCCACAGCTCGTGGCATGAAGCGAGGCAACAGCGGAGTCTACCTCAAGAAAGAATGGGAAGTGCAGATTGTCGACTCCTTCGGTTGGAACTCGGAGAACCGTAAGTTTGAACGACTGGCAAATTTCGGTCGCTGCGGTGGTATTCATGAACTGATCAAGCCCCGCGTGAACATGTGCTATCCACCCCTCACCTGGCAAACTTACGACATTGACTACCTAAGTGCGAAATTCAACGAACAGGGGGATCGGATCAAGCCGGCCACGATGACGATCGTTCACAATGGTGTGCTCATTCACGACAAGGTCGTCTTGCCGCCGACCCCCCGTGGGGGCGAGAGTAAAGAACGCCTGGCGGGGCCCTTGTACTTGCAGGACCATGGCAACCCGATACGCTATCGTAACATTTGGGCTGTGCCACTGGACGATGCCAAGTAGTGCAATAGCGTCTGTGCTCAGGCTCCAAACCACAAGAACATCTGAGCCCAGATCTGGTAAATTCCTGCCGACGTCATCGCCAGTGTCGATAGGGCCAAACATGCTGTGCCAAGGTGATGCTGCCAGGATCGCTTCTCAGCATCGACTTGCCGGTAGTCTTGAATGCGGAAATAGAAAGCTGCTAGTGCCAGGAAAGGAAGCATCAATCCCTGTAAGAGTGCCCCGACAAAGACCAACAGGACCACTTTGCCAATCGCGATGCTGATTATCGTCGAAGTAAAAACCAGCAGCACGCAGGCAATTTTGACCCACTTGGCAAACCGGCCCTCAATGTCATTGAATTTGAGCGTGAGATGATTGAGCTTGCGCAGCACGACAAAGCCGTCGCTGCGTGCCATGATCCAACAGGCATTCCATCCGTTTCTGTTGCAGAGCGGGAGATGCATGGTAGTGAGAGTGTGACTTAGGACGAATCACTTCTAGCGAATAGGAAGATCTGGCCTGGAAGGCGCTTTGCGGTAAAGGTCCATAATCCGAGCCGACTGGCGAAATCCGGCTTCCTCCTGAGATGCGCCGTCGTCAGGTCGTCCCTCTGCCAGTGCCTGGACAACCACCTCCAGGGTGCGGTCATCCCTGTCGAGCAGCCTGAGGTCTTTTTCGGGGTTTGCCAACACGTAGTCGAGTCCGTTTTCGACAGCCAATGTTATGTAGGCATTTTCGAGTCCCTCTCGAATGTGTTTCGGCACACCGAATGAGAAATTGGTCAATCCCACCGACAAGTGAACTCCCTGGAGGTCTGGATCGGCGCGGATGAGGCGAATGGCGTCGAGCCCCATGTTGATTAACCCGTAGGTATCGGCACTGATCGGCGCTAAACCGGGGTCGATAATGATCTGGTCATTGCGGCGACCTGCCTTAGTGGCCAGGATCTCAACAAACTTTTTGGCGGATCGATAAACTTCTTCCGGTGCGAAGCACTGGCCGCTCCCACCTTCAGTAAACTGTTCCGATGCCATGACAATTACGTGCGTGTCGAATTCGGCAATCAGCTCAAGCATTCCGTCGAGATCGTCACGCGAGGCTGCCAGCGAATTGAAGATGGCCGGGCCGCTTTTTTGAGAGTCATAGACTTCCAGGCAAGTGCGATGGAAATCGATCCAGGGATTATCGAAAGCGAGGGGTAACGTCGAAACTTCCTGTATGGCCGGCACCAACTCCGGAATGAATTCGATCATTTCCTCTGGACGGACATGTAGTTTCTGAGTTCCATCCAGATTAAAGGTCAGCGCGCTGGCTCCCAGTTCGGTCTGCAATCGTGCCAATTTCTGGTAACCCGACAAATCGCGAGCTATCCACGCACGGCGAGCTCGAGCAAAGGAGTTATTGATCAGCTCACCGATCAAATGGAATGGTCGTTCACTTTGTTTGGGACTTTGGGTCATTGAATTGTGTTGATTCCTGTTCACAGAAAGACGTTTTCGCTTTAAGTGGAGAAATCTCCATAGGGTCAGGCGGCGGGGGAATCTTACGATCTGCGCGCATCCAGTGAGATCCGTCGTCAGTCGCACGTTTGTTGGGCGACCCCTTCCTGCATGGTGCCACGAGTTGTCACCAAGTCGACACCCAACAGAAAACGGCTCCTTACATGGGATCTATGGCTGAGCACTTGCACCAGAAGGGTGTACAAATGTACCCATCGGCGGGCCGCTGGATCTTATAAGATCCTCATCCTACCCGGTACGGGTGCCCATCGCAAGGCGTTTTTCTGCCTGCTCACTCTCCACAGACGCCGTCAAGGTTTGAGTAATCCTAACAGCAGCATGTTTAAGACGGCTTGAGACCTGGGAGTTCCGGCCAGGTCGCAAAGTCTTTAAGAAACGCAACGATTTCATTGGTAGCGCCTGCAAGGATTGCTTTACCGCTTTCAACATTCGCCTCTTCAAGTTTGCCAAGTTGCCCCGACTCGCTGAATCGGTGAAAACGACGAAATACGGCCACTTTTTTACTGCTATCGTCTTCGCTATGAAACCAGTCGTTTTGCAACGCCGGCACATTATCGAGCACGCCCTCGCGATGCACAAGATCAGGGCGTAGAACCATCATCAACGAGGTTTCGAATGAACAGGCATGCGATACCACGGGCTGCTCAAGCCCTACTTTTTCAGCTTGTATTGCCTCGCCGCTAATTTCCCACCAACTGGAGAGCACCAGATAAGCGTTATCCGCACGGTCTTCCACGGAAATCAAATCACTAAGGGCATCTGCGGCGGGCACACGATTGCCGCCATGACCGTTGAGAAAGAAAAGCCGCCTGAACCCCGCCTCAAGTATGCTACGCGCCACGTCTTGAATGACCTGCGCATATAACAAAGGCCGCAAGCTGACAGTGCCCGGAAAATCTTTGTGGTGGTGTGAGCTTCCTAACCATAGCGTAGGCAACAACAATATCTCTTCGCTTAGTTGGGCTTCCACTCTCTCCGCGATGCCCGTCACCTGGATAGTGTCGACAAACACGGGCAAGTGCCTTCCATGCTGCTCGCAGGCTGCCAGTGGAATGACTACTGGCAAATCTTTGGAAAGCGATTCAATTTCGGGCCATGCTAAATCGTGCCAAAACATGAAAGTCCACCCATTTACGTGTGCGATGAGAGTCCTGGGATTTCCATATAGCGGGCATTGTCTTGACAAGCGATTTGGCCCCCGTCGACGATGATCGCCTGCCCTGTGAGATAAGACGCCGCATCCGAGAGCAAGAAAGTAACCACGCTGGCGATCTCTTCAGGTCTTCCATATCGATTCATCGGAATTTGTTTAGTAATAGGCTGCTTCGAACTGTAGCTCTTCGGCGTCAATATTTCCAGGCGTGCTGATTACCCCGGGACAAACTGTGTTCACACGAATATTATCGCAGGCAAACTCACCGGCAGCAGTACGCGTAAGACCCACCACGGCGGCCTTCGACGCATCGTAGGCCGCATTGTTCGTACTCGATCGAAACGCATTTCGGCTGGCAACGGTAACTATTGCTCCGCCACCTGCTTTGGCCATGACAGGAGCCAGACATTGCATCCAGGCAAAAGGCGCGTCAACATTAATGGCAAAATTGATCCGTCAGGTCTCTTTGTCCATCTCGGCAAGGGGAGCACCGGGCCAGACCCCAGCGTTGTTGACTAGCCCAGTGATTGGCCCATGCTTTTCTATCAATGGAGTAATGACTTCGTTGATTGCACTCACGTCGCTCAAATCGCACTGGCAGGGAATCACCGCATCCGCTAAACAACAATCCGAAAAGTTTGGCGTGACCCCAGAAATCCGAGCGGAGGGCATGGGACTCGAACCCACAATCCCTGACGGGACACCTGCATTCCAAGCAGGCCGCTAGCCATTCGCTTACCCTCCTAGTGTTTGAATAACAACACTGTGCTGGAATAACAACACTCTGCTTAGTCGAGTGTGTTTGCTCCCTGAATAAGCATTACAAATTCGTCGTTGGACTTGAATTTGCCAAGCTTACTAGTCAGTTGTTCCATCGCGTCGACATGATGCATCGACGATAACGTGCGGCGAAGCATCGTCGTCGCATGCAGGGTTTCAGGAGGCAACAATTTTTCTTCACGCCGTGTACCCGATTGCTCAATATCAATGGAAGGCCAAACACGACGATCCGCGAGTTTGCGATCAAGCACCAATTCCATATTCCCTGTACCTTTGAACTCCTGAAAAATGAGTTCGTCCATACGACTTCCTGTGTCGATCAACGCTGTACCCACAATGGTGAGTGAACCCCCTTCTTCAAATGCTCGAGCCGTTGCAAAAAGCTTTTTCGGTATATCCATTGCCTTGATGTCAACACCGCCACTCATGGTGCGGCCCGTATTGCCAACCCACTTGTTAAAGGCTCTTGCCAAGCGAGTGATTGAGTCCATTAACATGAAGACATCTTTGCCCATTTCGGCTAGCCGCTGACAGCGAGCGATTACTAGTTGCGACAATCGCACATGGCTCTCGACGTCATTATCCAGGCTACTCGCAAAGACTTCGCCTTCGACACTGCGACGCATGTCTGTCACTTCTTCTGGCCGTTCATCAATCAGCAACATGACGAGCGAAACATTTGGGTAATTCGCTGAAATTGCATTGCTGACATGCTGCATCAGGACGGTCTTTCCCGTACGTGGTGGGGCGACAATCAGCGAGCGTTGGCCTTTTCCAAGTGGAGTGAGCAAATCCATCACACGTGTCGTAATTGGCTCAGAACCCGTTTCGAGTTGATACCATTCCTCAGGCGTGATTGGGGTCAATCCATCAAAACTCTTGACGTTGACATACTCTTCTGGTGCCATTCCGTCCACATCAACCAATTCACGCAGCCGCGGTCCTTGTTGCTTGCGATGGTGCTGCACCATGCCATTTAACAGAAGTCCCTCTCGCAAACCAAACTTCTCAATCATTGTGCCAGGCACAAAGGGATCGGTACGTTCGCGAGTAAAATTAGTAGCAGGGTCTCGTAAAAAGCCGTACCCGTTGGGATGCAATTCCAACACACCGGATCCCGGAACCAAAGGCAAAGGATCGCCATTGTCCGAGTAGTCGGGTTCACCTCGGGAATTGTTTTGTCCCGAATTCCGACGCCGGCCACCTCGGCCACCCCCAGAACGATTGGAACGCCCATAATTCCCCTGGTTATTATTGTTGTTGTTACGGCCTCGATATCGACCGCCTGCTCTTTGCTTTTTCGCCATCTGAAACTTCATCCTCAAATCGTCAAAATAGTAACCGGTTCCCGTTGGCAAACCACATGGAACTAGCAGGCTCCATCGCCCAATCGTCCCAACAGATTCCCCAATGCCTGCAGGAACCCTGCCTGCCTGCAGGAACCTTATCCTGCTGAGATCCCTACCAAAAGGGACCCAAAGTAGTGGCGATTAATTACCCAATGCCATGGAATACGAAACCCAGCATTCGATTCGGTAACCGTCTAAAATTGCGGTTGCCACACAGCACCGCTGCCCCAAAATTGCCGCCCACAAAAATACTGCTGCGAGACACCTGCGAACAAAGCTGCTCACTCGGCAATCAACGCGTACAAACCATCTGCCTTAATAGCCGAAGCTTATGCACGCGGGACAAAAATTCCTGAGCGATTCCTCCTGGGAAAGGCTCCCGTCAGTCCCCCTGTCTTCCCTGTCCTGTAAAACAATCCACCCGGCATGGCTCGCGTATAACAACGGCCCACGCCACACGAACATGCTTTTACGAAGTGACACTGACTCCGATTTTAGCCGCTTTTGCAGCTACGTGATGCATACAAGCTGAAAAAATCTTTCTTTCATACTTTTCTGGTGACTGCTGACTTCTCTCAGCAGGCATTCGTCGACTCCACACCTGCGCAAGGTGAGGAGTATTACTCAGTCTGGCATTGGCCAGAATAATTTAATTGCCGGGTGCTTTCAGGCACCTTACGGCGTAGCGATTTTAATCCGAATCGCTAAACATGTGTAAGAATGGTGCTTTGAAATCATCGTCTGGGATACATCGATCAACACCTACGATGATCCGAGCAAATTTGCCCTACGGCTTACTTCCTTGATGAACCATCCGAATAAAAGATCTGTGAAACAATGTTTTAAAAAACTAATTTAAAACGGATCAGAGATCTGCATAAAATCTGGCCTCGCTGATTCGGCCGCCGCCCCAGTAACAAAGCAACACCTTGTCATAGCGGCAGCTTGGCAAAGCAATACCGTGGCAGAGCGATGCCTTGCTTTTGTTTTGTTCAGGACACATCGAAACCGAAATGCCTTAAACGGAAACCTTCACGAAGAAGCCGAATAAGCGGCCTTTAGATCCCAGCGACACTGAAGTAATTCTCTCAATGAAGCTGAGGTTGTGAACACCACGCCAATATTAGTCACAACCGGCTATCTGTCAAGCTTGTTCTTGCTAGCTATGAGAAATGTCGTCCAGAACCTATCAAGTAAATCATTTTACAATTGATCGGGAAGCATTCTGGATAGCAAATAGCAGTGGCCTAGCCACTACCCCCTCAGTGAAAAGGTCCCCGATACGTGTATCAAGAAAAATCTGCCTGATGAGGAGCCACCAGCAGGGGCTAGCACCGTTGCTGCCCTTCCTCAGTATATGGCAGAATTCCCACGCTTGCACCCAATCGCAAGAGAAACAACTTAAGTCTTTATATAAAAGACACTTACAGAACTCCGCAAGCACCCACGGGACCTCCACAAGCTGGCAGAATCCAGCAATCCGGCAAAGTCACCTTATGCGGAAAAATTTAACAAAGTCACAGCCTCTGGAGTCCGATTCAAGAAGCAAGGATGGGCACAAGTTTACTCTACCCACTTTTTAGCGAATGGAATCGCCATGGCTGTACGAAATTTTCTAACTCATTGCCTCTTGGCAACATTAGTATCCTCTGCATGGAGTCATCAGGCTGCACAAGCAGAAGTAATCAATTGGCGTAATAATGTGGATGCAGCCAAAGTTGAGGCCGGGCAGACTGGTCGATTTGTGCTCCTGCATTTCTGGACGCCAAGCTGTGGCCCCTGCAAAGTGCTGGAAAGAGACGTGTTCTCACAACCACAACTGGGAGCTTTCCTGGAAAAGGATTTTGTGCCGGTGAAAGTGAATGCCGATTTGTCTCCGGCACTTGCAAACGCATATCGCATCGACCAGGTACCAACCGACATCTTACTTTCACCTCAGGGTACGCCCATTGCAAGATTAAACTGCCCCAACACTTCTGAGGCATACACGGCACAGCTAACGAAAGCAGCTCAACATTTTCGCGGGGTCTTGGCAAAGCAGAAAACACCTGAGCTCACCCCTGTGCAATCGGCCTACGCAGGTTTAAATATCAGACAGAATAAAAACACGGCACTCTCCTTGCAGCAACAACCAGTGCACACAACAGGTCCTGCACCCTCACAAGTTGCTGAAACACAACCCAAAGTTACAAATAATCCCTATGCCGCTGTGCCCCAGTCCACCCTTCCTCAAAAAGCTACCGCTGCACCGGCACCAACAGCAACACATCAACCCAACCTGAATGCGGCAACTGTACCGCCTCGCCCAGCAGCCAGAGTTCCTGCAGGTGCGATGCCTAACAGTTATCGAAATCAGCCGGCTCCCGCCAATGCGCACACTATGCCTAATCTAGCCACGCCATCCCTGGCAGCCGGGTCCCCTGCCCAGACATCTCAAGTAAAAACAACTTCAGCAGAATCGACTCCTCAGCAAAACGCAAAAATTACACTTGCTCAACAAACCAACGCATCCCCGGCTGTTAGCCATCCTCAGGTTGCTGCCAAGGCAAAGCCACCTCAACTTCCAGCAGGTGCTCCCCCAGTAGCCTTTGATGGATACTGTGCCGTCTCACTGAAATACGAGCAAAAATGGATCAGCGGACAACTGGAGTATGGTGCCTACCATCGAGGACTGACATTTCTATTTGCCGGCCCAGAACAACAACAAAAGTTCCTGGCGAACCCAGATGCTTACTGTCCCGTATTTTCTGGCTTGGATGTCGTAAAAATACTAGAAGACAACCAGCAAATCGAAGGCAGTCGAAAATATGGCTTCAAGTACATGAATGCCTTTTATCTGTTTTCAAGCCAAGAAACCATGTCCCGCTTTGCTGCAAATCCGAAGCACTACGCGGCATCCGTACGGCAGGCAATGACGCGTATGGACACCAGTACGAAGGAAACGATTCGCCGTTAGAACGTAAATCGTTGGATACTTGACACCCCAAAGCCCCGGCAACTTGCCGGGGATTTTTTTTTAGTTCTTAGGCTTCAAATGTTATTTTCTAGTAGTTTTATAAAAACATTTGCCTGCACCGCATCGTCTGTACTAGATTGCGCAGTGTAAGCCCTTTTGACGGGGCCCCTATGATAGGGGTTATGCTGCCGGCTAACTGAACCGAAGACTCAGTCCGTATCGCAGTGCAGCTCGAGAGCCTGCGATGTCTTACCGATGGCAGTTTTCTCGAAAGGGCTTTTATGCGCTAGCGAGGAGTTGGCTGTGATCAGGAAAAACCCCCTCCATTACCAGAATTGGGCTTACTTTGGTTGCAAAGAATGAGGAAGTTGCAGTTCCCAGATGGCTGAGACACTGAACCCGCATATTTCATCCCTGGTCAGGCTGGTAGAAATGCAAATTTTATGTCCCTCTTACTTTCCATCTGCCGGCTTTGCGTGAAACTCAGGCCTGTCGAGAAAACTATTTTCCCTTCAGAGTTCGCTGCAAATGGATTACCTGCGCACGGACTTCTTCCATGCTGGGATTGAGTCGCAGAGCATGACGAAAAGCCTCTAAGGCAGCTACGGGTTTTTCCAAGAGCTGGTAAGATTGACCCATGATGGATGCTGCTAGAAAGTGGCAAGCATTGATTTCAAGCGTCTGATGACAATCTCGTGATGCGGCTTCGTACTGCCCTAGCTGAAAAAACGCCTTACCGCGATAGTACCAGCCTTGAGCGATCCAGGGGGCATCTTGAACCAAAGCTGTTGCTATTTGGGCAGCCCGTTCGAATTCCTGATTTTCTAAATCCTCATTGATTACCAACAGGTGACGCTGTTGAGCAGGAGTACCAACTCGTATCCAAAGCCTGCGAATGCCATTTTCAGCTAATGTTCGCACTCCACGATCACTGTCGACCAAAGCTCGGCCTAAAATCGCATTGGTGGAGTAATCTGCTATCCTCCCGATGGCGAGTACGGCACCGCGGCGAGCTGTCCGATCTTCTGAGGCAGCCACACGCTCCAAACCACCCGTTGTGTAATTCGCCCTGATATTGCGGATATAATTGCTTATATCCTGGTCAACTAGATAACGCTCGTAATGGCGCACTAGCAACGGTCTCTGCGGAATTGGTTGACTCATAGTAAATTTTTGGCCCGTAACGCCGATTGCGTAAACGAAAACCAATCCGTCGGGATAAAAGATGAGGAACAAAATGCAGCGTCCCGACAACCGCGTTTTGCATAGATCAACCGTGCTCGCCCAAATCGAAAGAGCCTGGCACTTGTTGAGGTCTGGAATACTGGCCAAAAGCACATCACCCCATTCCTCTGTTGTACGAGTTTAATTAGGTTTTCCTATTTCTCAACAATTTTGTTTGTTATTGCGGCTACTACCGCCCAATCCGTTAAAATGAAACTAGATATTTAAAATAATTCGCCAAAGTTTGTAAAAAGCATCGTTCTATGAAACAAAAAGCTTGCCTACTACTGGCAATTTGGTTAGTCCCTCTGGGAGTTTCTGCCGAGAGCAACTCTCAGGAGAGGCATATCAAACGGAAATTACTTGGCCGCATTAGTATTACCTGGCAAGGCCAGGAGTTGGGCCAGGCTATCCAACGTATCGCCGAATCACAAAATATTTCGATTTGGCTGGATCGACGCGTAGACCCCCAGCAACGAATTCAAGTGCGTATCAGCGATACACCTTTGCAACAGGCTTTAGGAATAGTTGCAAATCAATACCACCTGGATATCGTACTTGTCGGAACAGTCCTTTACATGGGACCGCAACAATCGGTCCAGGAACTTCCAGTTTTATTACAAGAGGCACGTAGTACTCTGGCCCGAGTCCCTGTCCGCCAAAGGCGATTATGGCTCCAAGCAGAGGCCTGCTCCTGGCCTCGCTTGAGCAAACCGAGGCAACTGCTTAATGAGTGGCTGTCTGCTGCCGATCTATCAATGCATAACGAAGAATCAATCGCTCATGATCTTTGGAAAGCGAGCAAAATACCTCCACTTTCGCTAATCGATCGTACTGTTCTCCTCTTGTTTGGTTTTGACAAGACATGCCAAATCAGTCCGGATGGGAAAAGTTGTCGGATCATCCCCATTCGCAGTTCCGTCAAATCAAAAAAACGGCCCCTCTCGAAGGTCCCGATCCCTCAACCGAAGCGCAAACACAGGGAGCCTAAGGTTTATACACTGCAACTCCAGAATCAGCCTGTGGGGCGCGTAATAAATCAGCTAGCCCAGCAACTTCAACTGGAAGTCCATTGGGATCCTGAGCTAATGGATTCTATACCCAAGGCGCAGGAAGTACTGGTATCGTGTGACGTAAAGAATGTTCTGCTTGACGAACTCTTGAACAGCATTCTGCAACCGGCAGGTTTTCAGCACAAACGAAAAGGACAACTTCTCACAATCGAGTTGATCAGTAAAAAGAAATGACGTTTGTCCCACCAAAGCACCTGGCAGAAACCCTCTGGGTAGTGGCTCTGCAGCTGTCACTGCAGAAGTAGATGAAATAACCGGAGGTTACAAAACATTCTGGCAGAAAAAAACGCCCTTCGTAAAAACGAAGAGCGTTCATTGTTTATCAGCTGTGGGTCTTAGAATCAAAAAGGCCGTTCTTCGCCTTTTCTAGCAGGGCTATCGAAACTGTCTTCTCAAATCCTTCATCTTAAATTGTTCCTAACAAACATTAGGTCATGCCAGATTCGTGTCAAGCACAGAATCTTTCAGAGCAAACCATTACAAGTCCTTACACCATCTTTTATAGTGTTATCTTTAGAGCCACTCTCGATTAACGCACCAGTCGTTCCAACTGTTCGCGTATTTCCGATTCGATTTTACCTTTGAACATCATGGCCGCAAAAGGCAATTCGCCATCGAGTACCAGCTTATTGTCCAGACTGCTGATTTTTCCCTCAATCTTAATGCCAAAAGTCTTGAAGCCAAAAATTAGATCGTTACCTTCCCAAGACTGCTCCAAGTCGCTTACCTGGTCCTGAAATTTGGACTGCAGAGCTTCGGTAAACTGAGTCAGTCGGTCTTTGGCTTCGTCGGCCGATAGCTGATGGGGGATCTCAAGGTCGAGCTTCGGCACGCAGAATCTCCTGGTAAATAAAGCACAAAAAAATTGTCTTGAATAGACGTCAAGACTCTAACCAAACGCTACGGCATTTTCACAGTCGCGGCAGCACATCTCCATGGCAAAATTACCACGCAATCTATACCGGACTAATCTTCATCGTCGTATTCGGTACGATCGTTACCATGCCACAGAGGCAGCCCTTCCCGGACACGCTCTGCCATCACCGATAATTTTTCATCGGTACCAGGCATGGCAGCCGTCGAATCAAAAAGACCTTCTTGCACCTTCTCAGGCTCAAAATCCCACATTCCTTGTCTGATTGCTTCCAAAACAGACTTACGCACGTCATTTCTCCCCAAAGCTGGTGATGAAACCGACTAAATCCAATTGTTACGCAAATTGACATCCTGGCTGAGACTGTTCTTTATTGGCAGTTTCAAGCACTCCTGAGTATCCTGGATTCTTAAAAAGTGTCAAGCGAATCAGGCCACGAAGCTGCAAGTCAAGTCCTGAAAAACATCACCCAAAAATGTCTTTAGCCTTTCCGCACCACGCCAACACGCAGCCAGGAGAATGACCTGAGAGGTTCCAATGCCATATATCAAGAAGTCGCTTTATCCGGGCTAGCCTGCCAGCGTGCTTGGATTGCAGCGCTAAACTGTTCCACCAGCTGCTGCTGCACTACCCCGCTGCGTCCCCTCACGCAGACTCCGCCACGAACAGCAACCACATCCAGCGAATTCTGGGGCAACTGGGCCAGCATTGTTGTGGTGAGCCCTCCCGCGACAACCGATTGCAAGTTGGCACGATCCGCCGTCCTGAGAATCTCTGCAAGCACCTGAGGGGACAAATGGGAGAGCAGGGGCCCAGAATGCTTATCGAACGTATCGATGAGTAAATATTGGAATGCGTTCTTAATGGCCTCTCGTACTATGTCTTGCGGAGCAGGGCTTCGAGCCTGCCGGTTGTCTGCATAAACCACGGCAACCAATTGCTTGCCAAAACGGGCCACTTCGTGCGAAGCTGCTTGCCAGCGTTCGGGCCAGTCGCTTTGTTGATCGCAATCCGACAGCCCTAATTTCACCACCTGGATTTCCGGAATGCCGAGCAAGTCACGAGCCTTTGAGGTCGTCCAATCCGTCAATTCACCCAAAGCTGCTGAAACGAGACCCCGGTTGGCGACGGCCTTGACCACAGCACGTGCCGTTTCTGGGCACACCGCTCCCAATGAGCCAGCCTGCGGTTCTTTCAAGTCAATCCAATCCGCACCACCGGCAAGCGCAGCTTCGGCTTCGGAAACGTCTCGGACGCTAACTAGTAATTTGGGCAGAGCCAAAGTCTGAGATGCAGAAGTATTTATGGATATTCCCTCAGTATTCATGATTGGATCTTTCGCGGTCGGTGCTATCCCTAACCTTCACTCTGCTCCTGCAAAACCTCATGAAGTCGATGGTTGAGTCGTCGGATCGTTTCGGATGTCAAGGGTTCGCACCAGATACCGCGAATTGTAATATAGCCCTCAGACCATTCGCCAAGGGCCTGTTTGACATCTCGACACAACCACTGCGGATGACGTTGCGATAGTCGAGCAATCAAGTTGACAGTCTTTGTCTGATTGTCATTGCTGACGGGCAATTCAGCAGGTCCCTGGCCCAGAAAAAAAGCTTCGACCACCTGCACGGGAACTACGATGGGACCTCCTGCCTTGAGAAAGAACAATACCTGGCCATTGCGATACGTAATTCGGGGCTGTATCCACTGGTAAGCCAATCCGGCCAAAAGCAAGCCAGCTACTGCCAAACAAACAATCCCCAGCCCCCAGGTCAGTGAAGATCCGTCCGACATGGAAAACGCCAGGCCCAGCAGGCCTAGGGCGGCCACAGGCACCATGGCCAGAATTAAGACTCTCCGATTGGATCGCAACCAGACTTCAGACATAAGGCAGGGGGTCGGTTCGAGACAAAATGAGGAAATGCTATGGATTCAGGGGGGCTTTGAGTGTACTAGAGTGAGCACATTTCAGAAAGCAGTACCCGCTAATCAGGATCATTCGAATTGTAGCGAAGAGCCCATCGGACGGGAGTCCCAGAAGAACGTGTAGCGGAGATAGCTCTGGACATTTCCTGCAAATCACAACCTAGCTTTACAGGGGTGGCCTCCGCCTGCAGAAAAACTTGGCAACCAAAAGCCAAAGGTGCTCGAGGTGAAAAAGCTGTCTGGCCCGGATATTTCACCAACTTCGTGCAAAAGTAAGCTGATCAACAGGCATAGACTTACGCTTCGACACTTCGTAGTCTTTCAACGTGTAATGTGCGTCGAAATCCAATGCTGAGAAAAAGCATACGGGTAGACGCAGTAAGTGAAGAATCCTATGGCAGCGGACATTGCAAGCATGACAGCAAAAACACCCCATGGCAATAAGCTCGTCTGGGTCATTATCTTCGTCATCGGACTCTATCTGATGAGTGCTGTCGGTGGACTACCCCAGCATGCTACCAAACTTGTCACCGATGTCCACGTGCACCATTTGGAGAGCGTTGCAGATCCTGGTCATCTTTCCGAAGAAGACCATACCTCCCATTTGGCCCCACCCTACTGGACCGTGGTGCCATTTATTTTATTGCTGGGTGCAATTGCACTTTTTCCGCTACTCCATCGAACAGAACTTTGGTGGGAGAATAATGCCAATCGGTTTAAAGTAGCAGCTATCCTGGCAGCTTTGACACTTAGTTATTACGCGTTCCTTCATACGTCTCCTATCGAAGCACACTGGCCGGCACATCAGGTCATTGATGCTACGGACAGCTTCCTACAGACAGGCTTCATAAACGCGATCCTCGGTAACGCAATACTCTCTGAATTTGTTCCGTTTATTATTTTGCTATTCAGTCTTTATACGATTGCAGGTGGTATCCGAATCGAAGGCGACCTGCAAGCGAATCCTCTCACCAATGCATTCTTTATTGCAGCGGGAGGTTTACTGGCCAGCTTTATCGGCACTACAGGTGCGGCCATGCTGCTGATCCGTCCACTGTTAGAAACAAACAAAGAACGCAAATATGTTTGTCACACGGTAATCTTCTTCATTTTCGTGGTATGCAACTGCGGTGGCTGCTTATTGCCCATTGGAGATCCACCCTTATTCCTCGGCTATCTGGCGGGAGTCTCGTTTACCTGGACACTCGGCCTTTGGGAAGAATGGCTGTTTGTCAATGGCCTGTTGTTACTAGTCTATTGTTTAGCAGATCAGTTTTTCTACTATCCTCAAGAGGCACTGTGCGATATCAAACGAGATGTTGCTCAAACCCGTCGACTCGATATCAGCGGCTTGGCCTTAAACGGCCCTTTGCTCTTAGGCGTCGTATTGGCGGTTGCCTTCCTTGACCCGAACAAAGCGATACCCGGCACCCATTGGCACGCCTGGATGTATCTACGAGAAGTCTGTCAACTGGGACTCGTTGCTCTCTCGCTTTACTTTGGAAGCAAAGTTATTCGTGAGAAAAACAACTTCAATTACCATGCAATCGTGGAAGTAGCCGCTTTGTTCATTGGCATCTTCATATGCATGCAACCCGCACTGCAGATTTTGGCGGAACAGGGGAAAGTGCTTGCTGAATCACTTACTCCGGCTGGTTTTTTCTGGGCTACGGGCGGATTGTCCTCCTTCCTGGACAATGCTCCTACTTACCTGGTTTTCTTCAAATCGGCACAAGATCTAACAGTCATGGGTCCCACTGCAGGCATCGAAGAAATGGTACTTCGTGGAATTGCCTTGGGGGCAGTCTTCATGGGTGCCATGACCTACATTGGCAACGGTCCCAACTTCATGGTCAAGGCAATTGCTGAAAAGTCCGGTGTTAAGATGCCCAGCTTTTTTGGCTACATGGCCTATAGCTGCACGATCCTTTTACCGATCTTGCTACTCACCCATTGGCGTTACCTGAGCGCTGAAGCCGTTGCGACTCATAGCCAGCAAGTCGTGGTCCCCTCAGCAAATGCCACCGTGACAAGCCCTCTATCTGACCACCCCTTAACCTCGGCAGCAGAAAGATCTAGCCATTAAGATCCGCAGGAGTCCCATTCCACATCGGCCTACCAGCACGAAGCTTGTCACCGTAAAATGCCTGGAACCGGCTTCAAAACTCCTACTCTATCGCTAGCTACAAACGTATTTTGCAACCGGCTCTGGTTTGATTTGCAACTGCACCTTAATGTTTGTAGAATCTCGCTGCTTTTCATGAATACGAACATCCCTATAAACACTCCAAACCAAAACTCCCGACTGTGCCAACACCCACCATCACCGAGTCCAATGAGCTAGCCCAACTTTGCCAGCAACTCGAATCTGCCGAACTCATTGGGATCGACACCGAATTTGTATCAGAAGACACCTTTTATCCAGACCTATGTCTGATCCAGGTTTCTACACAAGATCACTGCACTGTGATCGACGCAGGTGCCGTACAAGATGTGAAACCTTTCTGGGAACTACTGACTCAAGGTGACCATGTCACGATTCTTCATGCTGGACGAGAAGAACTGAACTTTATCATGCGCTCCGTACAATCCGTTCCCAAACGATTGTTCGACGTACAGATTGCCGCTGGCTTTTGTAGCAATGAGTATCCTTCGGCATACGGGTCTGTAGTTAGCAAGTTCTTGGGTCATAAACCGGCCAAAGGAGAACAACGTACCGACTGGCGAAAACGCCCACTCACGGCTGCCCAGATCAATTATGCGTTGGAAGACGTACGCTATCTGATCCCTCTCTACAACCAATTGGTCAATTTACTAACTGAACGTGACAGGCTCTCCTGGTTTGAAGAGGAGATGGATAGTTGGCAAGCCGAAGTCGCCCAAGCACTCGATCGCAGAGATTGGCGACGTGTATCCGGAATCGGAAAACTAGGACCAAGAAACCTGGCTATTGTTCGGGAGTTATGGAACTGGCGTTATGAAGAAGCGATAAAACGCAATCAACCACAAAAACGATTACTGCGAGATGACTTGATTGTTGAATTAGCAAAACGTAAAGTAGACAACCCTGACCAAATCATGGCCATCCGGGGCATGGAGCGAAGTTCTGTCAAACGCAAAGCGAACGAACTGGCCGAGTGTGTGCGACGCGGCCTGGAAGCACCGCCAGAGCGCATGCCAAGATCACCACGCAAGAACATCCCACCCCAACACAATTTGCTTGGTCAGTTTGTCGCACCCGCATTAGGAACCATTTGTCGTCGCGCAGAAATTGCTGCCAGCATGGCTGGTACAGCGAGTGATGTTCGCGAACTCGTAGCCCATCACTTAGGTTACTCGCAAGACCAAGAGAAGAAACTACCCACATTGGCAAGTGGTTGGCGGTCAGAATTGATAGGGAGCGTAATCTATGAACTGCTGGACGGCAAGAAATCAATCCGAATTGCGAATGCCAAGCAGCCTGATCCACTCGTCTTTGAAGACGCCAGGTGAGCCTCTGGGATTCTGTGTTCCTTTAAAGAATAAGCAGGTACATGCAAAACTCAAACCCTGACCACGCACCGTACTCCCAGGATGCAAAATTGATATCGGCTATGGCGATCCGCTCAAAGGTGGAGGTAACACACGTGGACCCTGGTTCGTTGGGGAACGTCCACTCTGGAGAGTTTCGATAGCGGTTGCTTGCTGGACAGCATTGTGCTGGCTCGAATGCTGCTGGCCCAACTCTGCCTCAAAAATTGCCTCCTTATCGATCCGGACCACCAGAGTACTTTTCTTGTCCTCCTCTTGTTTCTGTTTCGAAAATCTGCGCCCCGCAAATATTGTCCCTTTATGAATTGTACCGCGCTTGATAGGTCCCGCTCCAAGAATCCAGGTGTCATTCGAAGTGCTTTCGCTCAACGCAATTCCAGATTGCCAGACGGGATCTCCGCTTTGGCGTCGATAGGCAAAAACTGCAATCTTTGCCACCCCACGTTGATTGCGGCGTTTAGCAATCGGCAATTCAGGCAATGCGGGTGGCAGACCGGATATTAATGTGAGTTGAGGAATATTGGTCGCTGGAACACCAAATAACAAATCATGATTGTCAGTCCCAACCGCGCCAGCTCGTGCCTCGACAATGAAATCTGCCTCTTCTCGAGTGTCCTTTAGGATACAACCACTGGCCAGCAAGTGCTGCCGGAGACTACTAACCAGATAGCTTTGATCCACCACCTGCTGGAGTTTTGATTCGTCGAAGTAGACCGATTTGCCTGCCATAGGACTAAAGTTGATTTTCTGTACGGTACGGTCGATGGCATCCGATATAAGCAGTTGCTCCGTCGCTGTACGCTGCGTATTGGACGAGCGTGTCGTACCGCAGCCCATGCATCCAGCGATTAGCCAAACAAAGCTCACGCCAACTACGTACGATTGACATCTTTTCATAAGAATCATAAACAATCGCAACATCCGAGCTATCGAGGGTATCCCACTAGAAATCGCAAATTAACCGAGTGAGGATTATAGCGACCTGCCAGCTATCACCAAGGCCAACGACCTGGCCGCTAGCAACGAAAGCAAGAGGGCTTAATTTAGGACTATCCATGCCATTTTCCAGCTACTAAATGGCCAGATTGTAGCGGCCATGCTCCGCATGATCGCTACTTGGAAGTGGCTGATGGTATGAATCGGTGAGATTTGGAAGGCCGTCTTGCAAACCCTATCATCACTCGATGAATGAAGGCTACCTGCTTCTAGCGTCTCAGTCGCTGTTCGTTACGCTCCGCGGAATAGGGAGTCTGACCTTTTTCCCAACGATGTTCATCTTCATAAAAACGAGTGGTTTCCTCAACCGCAAGTTTTATGTCGAGTTCGCGGCAGATGGCTTCAGCACGGAAAATATGATTTCCAGCACTCGTGGCTGATGCCCGAATACGTAGCCTCACTTCATGCTCAGGCGGTAACTTTTTGATCGGTTCAAATGTCACCCTACCATCACGAATAGAGAACTGTGCGCCTTCAACGATCGTGGGATCAATCCCTTCAGAAAACAGGCCCACAATGCTCACGTTCTCTGCGGCGGAAGTGCCACGGTTACGTACTCGGATTTCGTAAACAACCGTGTCTCCAACTGCCGCTGGACCTGGGGGATCACTGACATCGAGTTTTAAATCTGCCATAGCAACCACACTCGTCTGAAAATTCTTCGTGTCTCGTAAACTACCATCGAGTGTTTTTGCTGTAATTTCGAAATTGTTCTTGCCCGAATTCTTCAATTTACAACGCACTTGCATAAACTGTTCTTCATTGACTGCAATTCCATTCAATCGCCATGTAATAATTCCCGTAGAGGCCTCCAGAGAATGCCCCTCGCTCGCAGCCACAAAACTGGAGTGGTTTGGCAGTTTGACCTGCACATCAACTGGATCCGTAGTTGCTGTACCAGGATTCTTCACACGAAAGTAGTACGCAGCAACTGTACCTGCATAATTCTTATCAGGTCCACGCCAATCAACTTTCAATTCCGGTTTTCGACAGAGCACCTTTTTGATTGACTTCACAGACAGATCACCAGCAGCTTCAGCCGTGGCTAAGATTGAAAGGTTACCCGCTTCACGAGCTGTAAGTTCTAGCTGGATTTCTTTATTCTCCCCTGGCTGCAAATCACCAACGGCCTGGCTGACAGCGGCTTGGGGGTCGCCTCCTGGAGGCACCAAACTTACTGAGATGTTTTTCGTTATTCCGGTACCTGGATTCCTTAGCAATAGTGTATATCGCTGTGGATCGCCAAATAATACTTCTTCTGGACCATTGATGATCATCTCTAACTTAGGCTCTTGCACCTCAACTACTGTCTTCGAAAGCAGGGGCGCTTGTTTCCACTCAACAGCCAAATCAAGAGGCCTGCCACTTCGAGGAATTATCCGCAAACGTAATGTCTGCGACGCTTGTGCAGCGAGTTCATCCAATAGCCATTCGACGGCACCTTCTGATGATGATTCAGCATCCTTACGCAACACCTGACCACGAGTGGAAACGGCACCGACAACCTCTGCCCATGCAGGTACCCGAATCACAGAAGAAAGATTTTGGGCCTTCACACGGCTGGCATTCTCGAAGGTTACCTCATAGGTCGCTTCATGCCCCACCAAAATACTGCGTGGTCCTTCGACATGAGAAATGATTACCGGCTGCTGGTAGCTCTCCTGAAGAGCATTGCCCGAATTCTGCACCGATTCTTTCTTCATAGGCGACTGGGACAACATCGGTTGGGAATTCTGTCCCGCAGGCAAAAATGCCTTTTGTGCCGATTGCTCAAAGGGATCCTCTGCAATATTCGTTTGCTCAGATCGAATTTCCTGAGGCGGGTCCTGTAGTGGATTCGGTATCAATACATTTTCCAGTGCTTGCGGCTTCATCTCCATCGTCATCAACTTTTTGGTACCCGACTGCGACTCTGAAACGGCCGAAAAATCTGGCAATGCCCCGGCTTCAGGCAATTCATTATCTGAGATTTCCTCTTTGTCTTCTGTATTCAAAACTTCATTACTATGCCTGGGTTGGTTCGATTCCTGCAGTACGTTTTGCTCACCCTTACTTTGTGTTCCAGCCGTAGAGTCAGTTGTCTCGTCGGCGAACTCGGCTTCATTCTCATCATCTAAGAGAGCCTGTCGCAGATCAAGACTTTTTCTTTTAGCTACTTTTTTCGTTTGTACCGCTGGAGGTTGTGATACCGCAGACGAAGATTCTTTTGGATTGTCTTCAGCAACTCTATCTTGAGTTTGTTGTTTACGTTCTGGGCCTTGTGGAGATTGCAAATCTGCCAAAGCAGACTCCAACTCGTTTTCACGTTGGGTAGCAGGAGAAAGGCGTGTTTGCCTGGTTGTCATTGTTTGTTTGGTTGGATTTGACAAACTGGAATCGCTACCTACACGTTTCGGAGATGCAGACCTCTTGCTTGAAGTCCGCTTTTTTGTTGAAACCTGGTTGCTTTTGGCGTTTGTCTTTTTAAGCTTCTTTCCAAACAGACTTTCGGGAAGCAAGTCCCCCAGCTGTACCTTGGGACGAACCGTGGACTGTGAAGTACGTGACGGGATCGACCTGGCCTGAGAAGATGATTTGCGTCCCTGGCTACGTGGGGAGGAACCTCCCTGAGACTTTTGGCCACTCTGAGCCTTTTTGCTATTGGATTTTCGAGGCTCTGCATCCTGGCGGAGTGGCGAAGAGCTCAGAGAAGTAAGTCGATCCATCAGCGAACTGCCGCCCGACTTTCCTTCCTGAGCTTGTGTAGAAGAGATAAGAATTCCACTGAGAATCGACAAAGTGATTCCCGTAAGCATGGCACTAGATCGAGACATAGTCGCATCCTGCGCATTGAGACAAGGTAAATATTGTCCCCCCGCCTATGGGTATCGGTTGCGACTCATGAAAAAGATAAACGGATTTCCAAAGAGTTTCCGGCAAAACAGAATAGGGGTTTTACGAAGCTCAGGTCAAGAATCACAGGTCAAGCCTGTGGCATTGGCAAGGGAGCACTGCTTGCTAGCTCTGTCTCAGAGGTTACTTCGAAACCCAGGTCACGAATCATGTCGTAGTCCTCCTGAGGTAGCTGCCCCTGGGTAGTAAGGTAATCCCCCACAAATAATGAATTCGCAGCATAGAGCCCTAGAGCCTGCAGACTTCGTAAGTGCAATTCTCTTCCCCCGGCAATTCGGATCTCGCTATTCGGGTTGACCAGCCTAAACATCGCTAGCACTTTCAGACAATAGGTTGGCGTCAGGTCCCCATGACCTGCTAGCGGGGTACCTTCGATAGGATTCAAAAAGTTTACCGGAATCGATTCAACCTCTAGCTTTCTTAAATCCAACGCCATCTCCACAACATCCTGCGGTTGTTCTCCCATTCCAACAATGCCACCGGAACACAGCTCCATGCCAGCACTTCGCACTGCCTGCAGAGTATCCACTCGATCCTGGTAGGTATGGGTGGAACAAATCTGGCTGTAGAATTCGCCACCCGTATTGAGATTATGATTTACCCGATCAACACCGCACGCTTTAAGACGCTCTGCTTGCTCGGGTGTCAAAAGTCCCAAACAGGCACAAACATCAAGCCCATACTTCTCCTTGATCTCGGGTACTATTTGTTCAACAGCGGACATTTCACGTTCATTAGGACCACGTGCCGAAATGACGATGCAGTAGGTCTTCGCTTGACGCTCCACTGCTGCCTGGGCCCCGGCAAGTAAATCATCCCTGCGCAGCAAATTATAGCGAGGAATCTCCGCTTCTGAAGTTTTGGATTGTGAGCAGTAGCTACAGTCTTCAGGACACAACCCACTCTTGGCATTCATCAAATAATACAGTTGCACGGACTTGCCAAAATAGTGTCGACGAACACGAAACGCGGCCTGCATTAAATCGAGAAGGTCCTCTTCCGGGGCGCTCAATATTTCGATCGATTCTTCACGTGAAAGCAAATCTCCAGCCAGTACTCGAGATGCTAAAGATTGCCAACGACTAGCTCCATTGTCCAAGGGTGCCTTATCCAAGGGAGCTTGCTGCGTCTGTGTTTCAGGATTCGCCATAGGTTCGTATACCGGTTGTCTAATTCGAAGTGTAAAAACAGGATATTACCATCCCAGCACCCAACTCGCCATATTCATTTCTTTTGCTTTGCATTTCGCTCACACATTTCTCGTTATTTCTGAGCCTTGAACGCAGGCACAACACTCCCACATAACCAAGGATTGGACTCAGTTGCCTGGTTGGTGCTGGGGTATCTTAGTGGCTTGATTTCAAGCAAATAGCCCACATGCCAGGTTTTTAAGCAAGCCTTGACCTAGCAGTTCAATGGCAGCCACACACCTGAATTACGCTTGGCAGGGAGACGTAAAAAGACGACAATGATTTTTATGGGTTATCACCTCATAAGATACAGCTTACTTGGACAAATTGGACGTTTTGTCTCAACGGATTCGGTGCGCTATCCGCGGAGTTCGCGGGTCGTCGTTCGCAGCCATCGAGGCCTGGAAGTTGGCGAGGTTGTCGCCGAGCCTAGTACCAAACCCGACGATCACGAAGCAGCCAATTCAATTGAAGGTCAGATCTTGCGTCAGATGACCGTCGAAGACGATTTGCTGGCGGCACGGCTCAACAAGCATCGTCACGAAGCGTTTGCTGCCTGCTCTGAGATTTTGAATAAAAACAAGGTTCCAGCTGCTCTCTTGGATGTAGAACATCTTCTGGATGGCACAGGGCTGTTTTTTTATTTTCTTGGCGAAGTTCCTGCCGAAGCCGAGAAATACACGCAGCAACTAGCTGCGACCTATGAAACGACAGTACAGTTTCGTAAATTCGCGCAAACCCTGGCCGAAGGCTGTGGCCCCGGTTGTGGAACCGAAGCCGCAATGGGGCAGGGGGGATGCGACAATTGCACCTCCTGCGCTGTGGCCGCCGCTTGTGGGACAAAGACGAAATAAAATGTCTTGGCGCAGGCAAGTCTTGGCGTAGTACGTACTCTCCGTGACATTCCGGGGTTACCGTTGCGCTCGGATCGCCACAGGGTCTTTAAGGCTGTCTCTTTACACATCTGACGCTGCCGACGATACTCCTTGTGTAGATCTCG
>CAWWCC010000024.1:0-22548 GCA_963935315.1 uncultured Planctomycetaceae bacterium
ACCGTATCGAGTTTCGAAGTCTGTGTCTTCTGGTCGGTGGTGGAAACTGCCAGCTCTTGAGTGTCAAGTGCTACTCAAAAATCACACCTGCAAGTCTGACTCAAATCTGACACGGCCGGTGCCACGTAAGGCCATAGGAACGTCATCAGTTTGCCAAGTAAAAAATGCTAAATCGGTGTCTCATTTGAAGGTTAGGCCCTCTGGCTGCGGCCAAACTCCGAAACAAAGGATCCCCTGAAACCCGATTATCTCTGTTAGGTCATTGATTCTTATTTCGGGTGATGGTTGGATTGTTTTGCCTCTGCTAACGCAGATAGGTTCGGGGTGTGCTGGGATGGCTGAGTGGATTCTTGTATCCAGGTGGGCAGAAAACATTAGCCAGCCATGTGCAGCCTGGAGAGTCTGACGCCGACAAAAATGGAGTGTATTTGGACTGTCGGCTTAAATCACCCACTGACAGAATCGTCGTAAGTTGTTACAGTGACTGATCTCCGAGCCCGTAGCTCAGTTGGTAGAGCAACGGACTTTTAATCCGTAGGTCCCGTGTTCGAGTCACGGCGGGCTCATTTTTAAAGACCCCTGTTTTTCAGGGGTTTTTTTATGCGCGACTCGATCATACTTGTGGTAGATCTTGCTTCTGATTCATGCTTCTGGCTCTAGGATGCTGACAATTTTTGTTGCCAGCTGTTCTGGAGTGAGTGTTGCATCCAATCTTAAATCGGAGCATTGCTCGTAAACGGGACTCCGCCGTTCCAGCATTTCGACGACTTCGTTGATTCCTCCGCAAGACAGATTGGGGCGTGTTGTCGCACTGTTGGGATCCGCTTGGATGCGACGCCACAATTCTTCTGCGGGTAATTCCAAATAAACCACCAGCGAACCGTCGCGCGCTATGCGCTGATTGGCCGGCTCGATGATCGTCCCAGCTCCAAAAGAGATCACAGTACGATCTTGGGTACACATCTGGGCCACGACCTGACGCTCGATTTCGCGGTATTGTGTTTCGCCCTGCTCAAAAAGCACTTTCAAGGTCATGCCAGATTGTTGTTCGATACCCCGATCAACATCCAGAAGTGGCCAATCGAGCTGATCAGCAACCAACCGGCCGAGTGTTGTTTTGCCGCTGGCACGGTAACCAATGAGGATAATTCGCATGGGCCAAATTGTAGGTCGCTTCCCGAAGACATTCAACTAAAAATCATGGTTATGTTTACCGGGAGCTATTTGCATTTACCAGGCTGTACGAACTGAAATGCATCCGACGGCGTGAACTGTGCCGATAGATATAGGTTTGGGAGAGAATTAGATCGTGTGGTTGGAGATGGCAGGGAGTATACTGCGTCCTGGAGAGCGATAGAGGACTGGACTTCGATACGTACGGTATATAGTGAGGACAGCTATGGGTAAGACGTTTGTCGGTTTTGGATTCGGTCCCATTCAAGCGGCATTATTTGTTCTGGAGGCGTTCTATTCGAAGAATTTTAGCCGTCTGGTCGTCGCAGAGGTCGATGAGGAGTTGGTGCATGCGATCCGGGTTGCCAAAGGGTCCTATTGCATTAATGTTGCCGATCAGCATGGTATCAATTCGCACACAATCCAAGGGCTCGAGGTCTACAATCCAAAGGAGTCGGCCGACCGCGACAAGCTGGAATCTGCAATCGCCGATGCAGACGAGGTGGCGACCGCACTTCCGAGTACGGATTTTTATTGCAGAGGTGAGCCAAGTATTGCCCGCATACTTGCAGCAGGTCTTGCTGCAAGATTAACAGGACGTTCGGCAAAGCCAGTTCTCATATACGCTGCAGAGAATAACAATCGGGCGGCTGAATTGCTCGAGAGAGCTGTGGCAGATCATCTAGACAAAGAGGCCCGCGCTAGTTTGTCGTTTCAGGTGCAGTTTCTCAATACGGTCATCGGAAAAATGAGTGGTACGGTTGAAGGTGCCCAACAGATTGCCACGCAAGGACTCATGCCCCTAACAAAAACACTGCAGCGAGCTTGTCTTGTTGAGACGTTTAACAAAATCCTTATTTCTCGCGTTTCCCTGGCAGAAGTGGAGCGGGGTATTGAAGTTTTCGAAGAGAAAGATGATCTGTTGCCGTTTGAAGAAGCCAAATTGTTTGGACACAACGCAGCGCATGCACTCCTAGGCTATCTTGCCTGTCAACGCGGATTCGAATTTGTCTCGGAGACAACTGATGATCCTCTATTTGCTTATGCTCAAGACGCCTTGGTGCATGAATCGGGAGCGGCACTAATAGATCGGTATGCGGGAACCGATCCCTTGTTTACTTCGACAGGTTGGCAGCAGTACACAGAGGACTTGATGCTACGCATGACGAATTGTCATTTGCAGGACAGAATTGAACGAGTGACACGCGACCCGGTTCGCAAATTGGGATGGAATGATCGCCTGGTTGGGACGATGCGGTTGGCTTTGATGGCTGGGATTCAGCCAGTCCGCTATGCGCTGGGTGCCGCAGCTGCTGCCGACAGTTGGCAACCAGGGATCAGTCAACCTGAGCTGGAGCAGGCCCTGAATAACTTTTGGCAAGTATCAGAAGATTCTTTGAAAATGCGAGATGAGATTCAGGCACTCATTCGAAATGCTCGCCAGGAATTAAGCAAGTGGGGAGCAGATGCTGTGATGCACTGAACAAGTGTCGGGTCCACAAAATTCTCAGTGGATCCAGCGTTTTGTCATTCGTGCTTTGTCCAACGTGCTTTGTCAAATGAGCTTTATCCAACGAGGCTAGTCAGTAATTTGCAGAATGGCCTCGATTTCAACACTAATGTTTCCCGGTAAAGCACCCATGCCGACAGCGCTGCGGGCTGCCCGTCCGTCCTCGCCGAATACTTCTACCATCAGATCGCTGAAACCGTTGATTACTTGCGGATGATTCAGAAAGTCGGGAGCCGAATTGACCATGCCGAGCACTTTAACGATGCGTGTGACACGGTTCAGGCTGTGAATATTTGCCTTGAGTGTCGCTAGCATTGCCAAGGCTACTTGGCGTGCTGCCTGATACCCCTCTTCTTGGGAGATTTCAGAACCGACCTTACCCTGCAACATCTCACCTGAGGGTAACAGGGGCCCTTGTCCGGATACATAGCACATATCACCTACGATAACGACTGGTGAGTAGTTGCCCCCCAGCGGAGGCGTAGGAGGGATTTCTAAACCTAACTCCACAATCCTGGATTCGGCATTCATCGGATAATTCCTGCTTTTTGTAAAGAAGGTTGTGAACAATGAGCTTTCGGTGAGTGAGATTGTAAGTTGGCGCGCTCACGGCGTCGAGGGGTACCTTTATGGCTGTTGGTAATTGAAGGCTCTCAGTGATCACGTCTCGAGAGTCGGGCATGGAGTTGATATACGTTGATGTGCAGGAACGGTCTTTTCCTATTATAAGGTCTTGTCCCTTTGTTCCTTCCCCATACAAAGCTAGCTGTGTGTTTTTGGATTTGGTAAGATTGCTGTTTTCCACGCTTTACTTATCAGGCGAAAACATGCGCGTAATGCAGATTCATCCTCATGATGATGTGCTTGTTGCACTCGAAGATTTTCAAAAGGGGGATATTGTTGAGTACAAGGGGCAGAACTATACCCTCGTAGACAATATTCCAGCTAAGCATAAATTTGCCGTTCGTGACCTTGACAGGGGCAAGCGGTTGAAAATGTACGGCTTTGTCGTTGGTGAAGTGCAGCAATCGATTCGCGTTGGTCAATTAATAACTCCGGCCAATCTGACGCATGCTACGGAGGACTTGCAGGGTATATCACAGGCCAAGGCTTGGTCACCGCCCGATGTTTCGCGCTGGAGTGACAGCACTTTTGCTGGCTACGCACGCGATGACGGCAAGGTCGGGACGCGCAATTACTGGCTGGTGGTCCCGTTGGTGTTTTGCGAAAACCGTAATTTACGGGTGATGCGAGATTCGATGGTGGAAGAATTGGGCTATAAATCCGATTCGAGCTATCGGCACTACACACGGTCTTTAATCAAAATGGCTGCTGCAGGAAAAACGTCTGCTGAGATTCGCGAAACAACTTTTGAAGAATCGAACGCTGGTCAGAATGTCAAACAACAGTTTCCGAATATTGATGGTCTGAAATTTCTTGCCCATGATGGTGGCTGCGGAGGCTCTTATGGGGATGCTCTTAATCTCTGTGGATTGCTGGCCGGCTACATCAACCATCCAAATGTTGCTGGAGCGACAGTGCTCAGCTTGGGATGTCAAAAATCTCAGATTGCAGATCTGGAGAATCAAATACATGCACGCAATGCAAATTTCAGTAAACCGTTGTTGATTTTTGAGCAGCAACAAATTGGTACCGAGCAAGCGCTGATGAGCAAGGCAATACGTCATACTTTTGCCGGATTGATTGATGCCAATCACGCGCAGCGAGAGCCTGCAGCTCTGTCCCACCTCACCGTAGGCATGGAATGCGGAGGGTCGGACGGTTTTTCGGGCATTAGCGCCAATCCGGCGATTGGCTATTGCAGTGATTTGATTGTGGCTTTGGGTGGGGCTGTTATCCTTGCGGAATTTCCTGAGCTTGCTGGTTGTGAAAACGAACTTGCCAGTCGTTGTACCGAACGTGCTACCGCTCAACGTTTTCTGGATTTGATGGAAGGATACGAAAAGCAATTGTCCATCGATGGTATTCATTTTGACGAAAACCCATCACCGGGTAATATTCGCGATGGACTGGTCACCGATGCGATGAAATCGGCTGGTGCCGCACGCAAGGGGGGCACTTCGCCGATTACAGATGTGCTCGACTATCCAGAGCAATTGACACGTCAGGGACTCAATCTACTTTGCACACCTGGCGGAGATGTTGAGTCGACCACAGCCATGGCAGGGAGTGGTGCTACGGCAATGCTGTTTTCTACGGGCCTTGGCACGCCCACAGGAAATCCGATCTCACCGGTCCTCAAGGTGTCAAGCAACTCAACCATGGCACGCAAGATGCCTGATATTATTGATTGCGACGCAGGCGGAATTATCACCGGCGAAGAAACCATCGAACAGGTAGGTGGGCGATTGCTGGATCACTTGATCGACACGGCAAGCAATCTTCGTCGTAGCAAAGCAGAGCTGTTGGGGCAGGATGATTTTATCCCTTGGAAAAGGAATCTCACTTTCTAATCCAGCAGATACTATCGCGGCAGGTTCAAGAGGATAAGGAGCCTCGCGACGAAGCGGAGGAATAATCCGCGCCTGGGCTATTCTTCGGCCAGTGTTTCTTCGATAAGCTTGGCGAGATTGAAGTTGCCCTGGTCAATGGAATCAAAGATAGACTCGTGTAGAGTTTGTTGATCGTATTCCGCGACCTTGGCCAGGATTCGACCGATCTGCAGATCAGAGTGGCCCTGTTCACGCAACCACTCGATGAGTTCTTGCTGGCGTGGATCGTCGTTTGGCATGGTCCTTCTCTCCGCTCAGCTGCTCCGCTCAGCAATTGAGCTTTCGATTAACGGACCCTGCGAAAAAACCTGAGCGGTGCAGCTACCTGAGTACGCTGTGTGACGGGGCTATCTGTGACGGGGCTGCTGGGTGTTAATCTCTGGCGAGCGACAACGCTTGGATTTGCTGCACCAGCTGGCACATCTCCCAGATTAGCATAATGATGCTGTTCGACCATAGGGAGTTTTTTGGGGGCCGGGTATTTGATGGCAGCTTTGGGTGCCGTCTTGGTCATCCAGACAGGTTTCCCATGGGTGAATTCAGGCACGATCTCATTGAGTTGCAAGGGTTTGGCAGTTTCAATCTGAGTGGCGACCCAAGGCATTAACGAAGTGGGCTGGCTCAACTGCTGAGCGTAGAGAGTACCTGGTGCCAGAATAGCAAGGGTAAAGATTGCGATGTCAGTGCGTAGAGCAAAGATCATTTTGCCGCCTCCTTGGGCAAAGTTTCCTGTCAAGGTTTGATATCCGGCCGAAATCCTTCCGGCCATACCGCAATCCCTTGCATTGTTCAGCATCGTCGTAGCGTGAGCCTGAAAGCAAAGTCCTGGAAAGTAGCCGGCGCTATCCTTTCAGATTGGCCAGGCAGGAACAAACCCTACAAGCCGAAGTTGATAATGTGCAGAATCGATGCAATCGGTCAGTAAGAATTGTTGTTTTGGGTCTAGTGAGAACAACTCATGCAACCCCACCAAGCCTGATTTTAGAGAATACTATGGGCTCAAATTGCTAGCACCCCTGCAATCGGTAGAACCCGAACCCGGCCGGTTCTGCAGCGAGGGGAGTCTTTTCGCGCAATTGCCTTGTTTGGTATGCTGACGTCAGATGATTTTTGCGATTTAGTCCTGCTGCGTCAATTTTTCGGATTCCCATCCTATGCCATCGATATCTGTCATTCTGCCTGCCGCGGGAGCCAGTCGCCGCTTTCAGGATAAGAATTATAAAAAGCCATACGCAAACCTGGCTGGTAAGGCTGTCTGGTTGCATGCTGCCGAGAAGTTCTTAAGTCGCCAGGATGTCAAGCAACTCATTGTGGTGGTGGCTGAAGAGGATTTGGAGGAGTTTCAACGCCGCTTCGGAGCAAATATAGCGATTCTTGACGTAACGATCTGCCGGGGAGGCGCCGAACGAGTGGACTCCATCCAAAACGCCCTGGCAATGGTACGGGAAGATATCGACTTGATTGCTGTGCATGATGCGGCCCGTCCCTGCCTCGCAGACAAATGGATTGACAGTGTTTTTGCAGCTGCCGCAGAACAGGGTGCTGCCGTATTGGCCACTCCCGTAAACAGTACTCTGAAACGTGTTGATGGTCAGCATCAGATTCAGGAAACTGTGGACCGGCAAGGACTCTGGGAAGCCCAAACCCCGCAAGTTTTTTCTCGTGAGATCCTTCTTAAAGCCTATGCGGCCCGGGAGGGAAAGCAGGCCACTGATGATGCGATGTTGGTAGAATCTCTGGGAGAGCCAATCGTAATTGTTAAAGGCTCGCCATTGAACTTGAAAATCACGACCCGTGATGATCTCCGGTTAGCCGAACAGGTCCTCAAAGTGCTCCCCAAACCAAAAGGCAAAGTTGGGAATCCCTTTGCCGAAGATGACCTGTGGCGCTAAAATTACGGATTTCGCATCGTGGATGGCCGAGTTATGATGGTCACACTTTAAATCCGTAGTCTTCAATTTGCGATCCACTATGCCTTTCTTCTCTGATCTCCGCAGGCGCGGCCTGATTCACCAAACGACGGACGACTCGAACCTGCAAGACTGGCTAGAGGAGAAAAGCCGCACCGTCTATGCAGGTTTCGATCCGACAGCCGATAGCCTGCACGTCGGCAGTTTGATGGGCCTGCTCGTCCTGCGGCGTTTTCAAAAGGCCGGCCACAAACCGATTGCCGTGGTGGGCGGAGCGACAGGGATGATTGGTGACCCCAGTGGTAAAAGTAGCGAACGCAATTTGCTCGACAAAGCCGATTTGGAACGCAATGTGGCGGGGCTTGGCACGCAAATGCGTCGGTTTCTTGATTTTGATACTGGAAGTTGTTCGGCAGAGTTGGTCAATAATTTTGACTGGACGGGGCCCTGGAGCTATTTGGAATTCTTACGAGATATCGGCAAGAATTTTCCTGTGAATGTGATGTTGGCCAAGGACTCGGTCAAGAGCCGTTTGGGTCGTGGTGACGAAGACAGCCCAGGCGATGGAATGAGCTATACCGAATTCAGTTACATGCTCTTGCAGGCCTACGATTTTGTGCATCTCCACCAAAGTTTTGGTTGCGAGCTGCAGGCGGGTGGCAGTGACCAATGGGGCAACATCACTGCTGGGATTGACCTGGCACGGCGCATGCATGGCAAGCAGCTTTATGGTCTGACCTGGCCGCTTCTCACCAAGTCGGACGGGACGAAAATGGGAAAAACCGAGAGCGGTGCCATCTGGCTGGATGCAGACAGGACTAGCCCCTACCAGTTTTATCAATATTGGTTCAACGTTGACGACCAAGACGTGGGCGGCTGTTTGCGCATGCTCACCGAACTGGAGCAGGAAGAAATGGCAGCGTTGGATACCGCGTGTCAGGAAGAGGCTGGCAATCGGCAGAGCGGGCGCCGGCTCGCAGAAGAACTGACGTGACTTGTCCATGGTGAGTCGGGCCTTGAGGTGGCTCGGCAAGCGACCGAAATCTTCTTTGGTGCCGAGATAGACAATCTCAATGATGCCCAGCTCAATCAAATTTTCACCGACGTACCCAGCCAGGAATGCAATCGCGCGCGGTTGGGCGATCGCTCTCTCACCATTGTGGAAGCACTCGTCGAGACGGGACTTTCAAAAAGTAAAGGCGAGGCCCGCCGCACCGTTCAGCAGGGGGGGGCTTACGTCAACAACCGACGCATTCAGGACATTGAGACGCCACTCACCTCAGAGTATCTTGCCAGCGAAACGGTGATGGTGTTGCGTAGTGGCAAAAAGAAATACGCCCTAATGAAATTTGTATAGTCTGTAAAAGTTCGCTACCAAAATCCCCCTCCCCCGTTACGGGGAGGGGGGGTTTGGTAGCGGAGGGGGATTTAGGTAGCCAAGATAGGCAATTATTATCAGCGGGCAACCTGTAACGCGGCTATTCTTCTTTCTGTTCCGGCCCCTGCAATCTAGTTTGTCTTAATTACTCACTCTTAATTACTCAGTCTCAATCTCTCCCCCATTACGGGTGGCCATTGCACGCCAGACGAATAGGTCGATGTTGCTGGAAATGGTGTCTACCGAGCCATCCATTTTGGCAATATTGACTACGTCGCCATTGTGATAACTGCGGGAGGTGACGGCGGCGTTGGTGACCGCGGTTGGACTCACCCCAACTCGACTGCTATTCCAATCAATGTCTGTACCTTGGCAAGGGACGAGAGTATTTGGCGTAAAGGTAGCCGTAAAACCTGATTGATGTGTGCGGCCGTCAATCCATTCGGTATGGCCTGACTCGGTTTTAAAATTACCACCAAGACCGCAGATATTATCGGGGTTATTTTCCAGAGCATTATCATTTCCACTGTCACGCAAATAGGGGGTCCACCCCTTGACTTCGGCTAGCAAGAGTGTGTTACTCATGCCGTCGGTTACCTCGCGAATGGCCGTGCCTTGATTGGGGTAGAATGCTCCCAAGCCTCCCGTGCCGTCATTAGGATCATAGACCTTCCATACTCCGCAATTCACGCCGTAGTTGGTGATGTAGTCCCGTTCCTGGCCTGAACTATTCAGACGCGGTTCGTCACGTACTTCCGAAGGGCAGATCAACATCGGAACTCTGGCTGACTTTAGGTAGGGAAGACCAGTCGCCTGCAGAGCAGATTCCGATGGGTAGATCTGGCCATTAATGTCAATGTTGTGATAGTTCACTTTGAAATCAATTCGACTGGCGAGGCCCGACTGCTCCAAGTAGACCAGTGAACGAGCCAGTGCGCTCCAGCGATACTGGTTCTTGCCAAGCATGATCTGGGGAGGGAACTTTTTGTTCGCAGATTCGTAATTGTGCATCGCTAATGACACTTGCCGGATATTGTTGGCGCAACTCATGCGCCGGGCTGCCTCGCGCGCTGCTTGCACAGCAGGTAGCAAGAGAGCGATTAAGACACCGATGATGGCGATGACAACTAAAAGTTCTACCAGGGTAAAGCCAGGCTGCCTGACGTTTCTATTTCGGTAGATTCCAACTCGGAAGTACCCAGAGCGGTAGTTTTCAGAGTGGGAGTTGCTAGATCGATCCATGATGGACTTAATGGTGTTAAAGGCAGGTGAAAAGGGATTCTGGTTCACGTGCAGGCATTGAGAGTCAGTCTCATTATCGAATTGGCAAAATTTTCCCTGTATTTAATGCATTGTCAACGGGCATTAAGAAAAAATTGGGGTGCGAAGCAAAAAGCAAGGCGAGGTAGGGGTGCGTATTGAATGGTGTAATTCTAATAACCTGTCAAATGGCACAGCCTTACTCTTACGCCTCCGAAACCTGGCGGTTCCGGCTACGCTCTTTTTCTTTATCCTACCGTAGCCGATGTCACCAGACTTTGGGGACCTTGTCAGATAGCTTGGCGTTGCTCCTCAACCTTCACACCTGGCCACTCGTATTCCATACCGGATCGTGGTGTGAATCCTGAGCCGACTTGAACCATCGGGTTAGCGTCATTTTTTGACGCGTGTAGAAATGCACACTTTCTTTGCCCTGGATGTGCAGGTCTCCATAGAAGGACTGATTCCAACCTGTAAATGGGAACCAGGCCATCGGCGCAGGGACTCCCACGTTGATTCCAATCATGCCTGCATTGAACTGCTGCTTGAATTCTCGAGCCGTGTGTCCATCGCGAGTGAAAATGGACGCTCCGTTTCCATAAGGGCAATTCCGGCCAATGGCCAATGCTTCATCCAGGTCGGTAGCGCGCACTACCGAAAGCACCGGGCCGAAGATTTCTTCACGCGCCAACCGCATGCTGGGTTCTACGCGGTCGACCACGCAAGGGCCCAGCAAAAAGCCTTCGTCTTTGTAGTTGGTGCGTCCATCGAGAGCAACTTCAGCCCCTTCTTCGGCCGCGATATCCAGGTAACCAGAAACACGTTGTCGGTGTTCGCGACGAATGAGTGGTCCCATATCAACCTGATCTTGTCCGTCTGTGGGGCCTACTCGCAAGGTACCAGCATAATCGCACAATTCGTTCACGAGCTGATCAGCTACCTGGCCCACAGCGACTGCCACACTACCCGCCATACACCGTTGACCAGCACAACCGTACGCACTTGCGGAGAGCGCTTTGACCGATTGATCCAGGTCTGCGTCGGGCATGATGATCAGATGATTTTTGGCACCGCCGGCTGCCTGGACGCGCTTGCCGTTATGGGTGCCTGTCTGGTAGATGGATTTGGCAATAGGCGTTGATCCCACAAATGAGATGGCCGCTACACTCGGATGATGCAAGAGTACGTCAACACAAGTTTTATTGCCATGCACAATGTTAAACACACCATCCGGCAATCCGGCCTCTTGCAGGAGTTCGCCCAGACGGACCGATGACAAGGGAACTTTTTCGGACGGTTTGAGAACAAATGTGTTGCCGCAGGCAATGGCCACCGGAAACATCCAGAGTGGCACCATTATAGGGAAATTGTAGGGCGTGATGCCAACGCACACACCCACCGGATGGCGCATGGTTTCGGCGTCGACCTCCGAGGCAATATTGGGCAGCGTATCTCCCATCAACAAGTTCGGGACGCTGGCGGCAAACTCCACCATTTCCAATCCGCGCTGGACTTCGGCACGGGATTCGGGGAGTGTTTTGCCGTGCTCACGCGTTACCAGGCTTGCTAAATGCTCGAAGTTCTCTTCGATAAGCTGGCGAAAGCGGAACATGATCCGGGCGCGTTCGATTGCCGGTGTCAGGTTCCAGCCCGGAAAAGCTTTGGCGGCTGATTCAACAACCTGTGCGGTTTCTTCAGCATCGCATAAAGGGACTTGAGCAATGACTTCCGCGGTCGACGGATTGAAAACTTCGGCGTTATCGCTGGACGTACTCGTTCGCCACTCTCCACCATCGAACAGCGGGACTTTGGGGGGCATGATTGCAAAGGCGATGTTAAATCGCATCCTCCGTAGACTGGGATCCTGAATCCTCTCAGGTAGGAATATTCTTGACAAATCGGTATGATATCAATTCCACTCAAAAATACCAGCGCAAGGAATCAACTATGTCGAGAGTCGTTCGTGGCGCGTTAATTCAGGCGACCTTGTCGGAACCTGGGAATTCGCCTGTCGACAAGATTAAAAAATCCATGATCGACAAGCATGTCGAGATGCTGGACCAGGCAGCAGGGCAGGGGGCGCAGGTTGCCTGTTTGCAAGAGCTCTTCTACGGCCCTTATTTTTGTTGTGAGCAGGATGCCAAGTGGTACGAACTTACCGAGCAAGTTCCCGAGGGGCCGACGACCAAACTGTTTCAAGAAGTGGCCAAAAAGCATGAAATGGTGCTGGTGCTTCCGGTCTACGAAGAGGACCTGCCGGGGATCTATTACAACACGGCTGCGGTGATTGATGCGGATGGCAGTTATCTGGGGAAATTCCGTAAGATGCACATACCGCAGTGTGCGCCAGGTTTTTGGGAAAAGTTTTATTTCAAACCTGGCAACCTGGGCTATCCCGTTTTTGATACGCGCGTCGGTAAAGTGGGTGTTTATATATGTTATGACCGCCATTTTCCTGAGGGAGCACGTTGCCTGGGGCTGAATGGGGCAGAGATCGTTTTTAATCCCTCCGCTACAGTTGCCGGTTTGAGTGAATATCTTTGGAAGCTTGAGCAACCGGCCCATGCCGTGGCCAACCAATACTTTGTTGGCGCCATCAATCGTCCTGGTACGGAAGAGCCCTGGCGGATGGGTGAGTTTTATGGCCAAAGCTATTTTTGTGATCCACGTGGCCAGATTCTAGAACAAGCCGCGCGCGATCAGGACGAAATTGTCATCGCAGATCTGGACCTGGACGCAATTCGCGAAGTCCGCAATACGTGGCAATTTTTCCGCGACCGTAGACCAGAGAGTTATGGTGAGATGGTTGAGCTATGAAAGGTCCGTAAGCGATAGAAGGTTCATGGAAGTTAAAGATGAATACGTTTATGTTTCACAACCGGTTCTGCCTGTGGGGGGACGTTTCAACGGCCCCAAGATTTTCCTCCCCTTTTCGAGGAATACTTGAGTTCTTGAATAAAGTTCTTGTGATTCAATGTCTGCCGACGACAACACGCAATGAATAGTACGCGAAATCATTCAGGTGTAATTTATGGTCTGGATGACCGACCACCTCCATTACGGGCGACTGGTCTTGCCTTGCAACATGTGCTTACGATGTTCGGATCGACGGTGGCAGTCCCTTTGATCTTTGGTCCCCTGTTGTGGCCAGTGCCAGAGGATCTGCCTGAGCAGATTCGGTCGTTATTGCTTGGCAGGCAACTTTCCAATACGGCTTTGTTGATTTCTTCGGTAATGCTTTGCAGCGGTGTCGCCACACTATTGCAATCAACCTTTGGTTCACGTCTGCCGATTATCCAGGGGGTATCATTTTCTTTTTTGGCAGCATTTTTTGGGATAGTAGCTGCCACACAAAGTAGCTCGGCGCCCGACTGGTCTGCTGTGGTGGCTGGGGATGTCACTGATACGACGATCAGCCCACTTGTTGAGCAATGGCAAGCCGCCGGGGGGCATGGTATGCGTACGATTGCTGGAGCGGTGCTCATTGGGGGTGTGCTCGAAGCGGTGATTGGTTTTATGGGATTGATGGGAGTGGTACGGCGTTTTTTGTCGCCTGTGGTCATAGGTCCGGTGGTCATGCTTATTGGTCTGGCTCTTTATCAAGTGGGTGCGCCGGTGGCGGCCAGCAATTGGATGGTATCCATATCGATGATGGTATTGATTGTCTTGTTTGCTTTAGTGCTCTCGCGAAGAATTCGAGTCTTTCAGCAATTCCCTATGTTGTTGGCAATTGTCGTGATGGTGAGTACTTGTTGGTGGCTGGGTCGTCGTGGATTCCTGCCACCCGGTGATCCTGCCTACGTGGATCTCTCGACTTTCGACCACGCGCCCTGGTTCCGGATAAAAGACGTTTTCCTTCCCTGGGGATTTCCCGAATGGTCGATGAGCGCCTTGGTAGCCGTATTGGCCGGCTACCTAGCATCCATGATTGAATCTTTTGGGGATTACCATGCCTGTAAAAATATGGCTGGGGGGGGAGACCCTTCACAGCGAGAAATTTCGCGCGGTATTGGTACCGAAGGAATTGGTTGCGCTCTCACTGGATTATTAGGCGGCTTCAGTTCAACAAGTTATTCCGAAAATATTGGCTTGATAGGACTCACAAAAGTCGGGAGCCGCTATGTGGTGCAAATCGGGGCCGTATTGCTGATCTGCCTAGGATTGTTTGGGAAATTCGGCGCGTTGGCCTCTGCCATTCCCAAACCGGTAGTCGGAGGCCTGTACTGCGCCCTGTTCGGTTTGATCTCCGCAGTGGGAGTGCGTCAATTTGCTAAAGCGGATTTGAATTCGGATCGTAATTTATTCATTGGCGGTTTTGCCCTCTTCATGGGGCTCAGCCTGCCAGCCTGGTTCCAATCGCCTGAAGCTGCAGAGTCGATCAGTTCGCTTCATGCACTGCTTTTGGATAAGCTGGAAACATGGTTTGGGCCGCTTGATCAGGTGGATGTCGACTGGCGCGTGACACTGGCCAACAGTTTTACGGAGTCCCTGTCAGCGATCGGTAAAACGGGCATGGCCGTGGCCGCGATTCTCGGCATTGCCCTGGACAATCTGGTGCCTGGCTCGCGCGAAGAACGGGGATTGTCAGAACCACCAAGAATGGTGGTGCCCGAAGCGGGAGATCTGGGAATCGACGAAACAGACAGAGGAGAAAATGGAGGAAACCAAGCATGAGCCAGACTTCCAAGTCACCTCAGTTGCCAATTATCGATCATCAACCAACACCCTACCAAGGCCCTTCGCGTGAAGAAGTGCTTGCTCTGCGACATCAGTACGTATCGCCTGGCGTGATCACCTATTACCGTGAACCGCTGATGCTTGTTGAAGGGCATATGCAGTATCTTTGGGACGACCAGGGACAGCGTTATCTGGATGCATTTGCAGGTATTGTTACCGTCAGTGTTGGGCATTGCCATCCTGAAGTTATCAAAAAAGTTCGCGAGCAGACTGGCCGTTTGCAACACACGACAACAATTTATTTGCATCCGAATATTGTTCAGTTTGCCGAAAAACTGGCAAGTAAGATGCCCGCGGGGTTGAATCGTAGTTACTTTACGAATAGTGGTAGCGAAGCCAACGAGGTTGCCATTCTGTCAGCGCGCGAATTCACCGGACATCAGGATGTGATCGCGCAGCGCAATGGCTACCACGGTGGAACTTCTACTTCCATGAGCATCACAGCGCATGGGACCTGGAAATTCCCCTCAAATACACGCGCGCATGTCCATCATACGCACGCGGGCTACTGTTACCGCTGCCCGTACGGACTGGAGTACCCCTCCTGCGACCTCAAGTGTGCTCACGACATTAAGAATGTGATTGAGTACCAGACGCCTGGCGAAATAGCCTGCTTCATCGGCGAACCTATTCAAGGAGTGGGTGGAGCCGTTGTGCCGCCTAAAGAATTTTTCCCGATTGTCTACGATATTGTTCGCCAACACGGTGGCCTGTGTATTGCCGATGAAGTCCAAGGTGGATTTGGGCGAACAGGACATCACTACTGGTCGTATCAAAACTGGGGCGTCGTGCCCGACATGGTGACGATGGCCAAAGGGATTGGCAACGGAATTCCCTTAGGCGCTATGACCACCACCGACTCTATCTCGGAGGTGATGACCAATCGCGTCCATTTCAATACCTTCGGAGGCAATCCTGTCAGTATGATGCAGGGATTGGCGACATTGGAAGTGATTGATGCCGAAAATATCCAGCAGAATGCTCTTGAAGTAGGCAGTTACTTGAAAGAATGCTTGCTGGAGTTGCAAACCAAATATCCACTCATCGGGGATGTGCGCGGCTTGGGTCTGATGTTGGGAGTCGAATTGGTAACGGATCTAAAAACGAAAGAACCCGCTTCCCAGGCTGCGACCGACGTTATGGAGATGTGTCGCCAGCGAGGACTGATTATTGGCAAAGGGGGACTGCACGGCAATACGTTGCGTATCAAGCCACCCATGTGCATCACCCGGGACGATGTTGACTTTTTAGCGGGTTGTTTGGACGAAGTGCTCGCTGAGATTGAATGCAAGTAAACAAAAGATAGAAAAATGGCAACCTTAGAAACTTGCGTCAACGGGCTGAAAATGCCCAATCCTTTTGTGATTGGTTCAGGGCCACCCGGAACGAATGGTAATGTAATCGGTAAGGCTTTTGACGAAGGTTGGGGCGCAGTCATATGCAAGACAATTAGTCTTGATGCCGATAAAGTGACCAATGTCCAGCCTCGTTATGCGCGCCTTCGAGCGAGCAATTCCAAAGAGATTATCGGTTGGGAAAATATCGAATTAATATCGGATCGTAGTTTTGACGTTTGGGTTGACGAGTTGAAAGCGGTTAAGGATAAATATCCCGACCGCGTGCTGATTGCTTCGATCATGGAAGAATACAATCGGGATGCTTGGATCGAAATTACTGAGCGGTGTCAGGATTTAGGCATTGATGCATTTGAATTAAACTTTTCGTGCCCCCATGGTTTGCCGGAGCGTAAAATGGGCTCGGCCATGGGCGAAAACCCGGACATTTTAGAAGAGGTAGCCGGGTGGGTGAATGAAGTGGCCCGGGTGCCCGTGTGGGCCAAAATGACACCGAATGTCACCCACATCGAAGATCCTACACGGGCCGCACTTCGCGCGGGCTGCCAAGGTGTCAGCGCTATCAATACGATTCGTAGTGTCTTGGGGGTCGATTTGGAGACATTACGTCCCGAACCGCAGGTCGAAGGCTATACGACTCCCGGTGGTTATTCTTGTCGCGCTGTGATGCCTATTGCCTTGCGCATGTGCATGGAGATAGCGTATGTGATTCGCGATGAATTTCCGAACTGCACCTTAAGTGGCATTGGAGGCATCGAATCGGGCAACGACGCTGCCCAATTTATTTTGTTGGGCGCCGATACTGTTCAGGTTTGCACGGGAGTTATGAAAGTTGGCTACCGTCTGGTGCATGAGATGTGTACGGAATTGCTGGCCTTCATGGAAAAGCATGATTTTGAAACGCTCGACGATTTCAAAGGACATAGTGTACAGTACTTCACGACACATGCAGATCTTGTGCAGCGCCAAGCGGTCGCTCGTGAAGCTGCCAAGGCCAAGAATGACAAGAAGGACAAAAAAATGATTGATGGAGACGACCAATGGAGAGGCGACGATTTTGTCGATCAAAGCGATGCCCTGGCAAGAGGATAATGAGTCGTTCTTTACTAACCGTTTTCAAGACTTTTGTTTTCTTCTAAAGAGATGCTGGTGTCTATCAGTGGGTGCCTAACAACTAGCCCTACGCTATGAATATCCTCTCCATACCCGACCTGTCCTTGTCCAAATGCCTGGAATTGGTAGACAAGCATTTTGATTGCCAGGCGATTGTAGAGAGTTCGATAGATGCAGACAGCGTGATCGATTATTACCGGCAGAGTGATCGTGGCTATCGGCTTTTTCATTCCAAAGATGGTGCCATGCATGTCGCGCTCAATCGCGATGAGGCTTTTACGACAGAAGGCTACATGGGGCAAGTGGACCTCATTTCCCAACGGTTGGAAGATCTTAACGTACAACAAGTGCTCGAAATTGGCTGCGGGGGTGGCTTCAATGCAAAGCATTTGGCCGAACGTTTGAAGGATTGTTGTTTTACAGGAATTGATCTTTCCGAGAGTCATATACGATCTGCATGCAAAGAGCGGAAGGGGTTCTCCAATTTAATCTTTGCTGTTGGTGATTATCAGGATTTGCAATACGAAGATAATTCTTACGACACGGTTTTTGCCGTAGAATGTCTTTGTCAGGCCAGCAATGTCCGGCAAGCTTTAGAGGAGATATGCCGTGTGCTCCGTCCTAGTGGACGTCTGCTGGTGATTGATTGTTTTCGTTCTGCGCCACTGGACGCCTACGAAGACGATTTGCGCAGAGCAATACAGCTTGTCGAAAAAACTATGGCCGTAGATAGCTTTGCTGTGCTGGAAGAATGGCTCAGTATGGCCGATTCGATTGGACTTGAGATTCAAGAGCAGACGGATCTTTCTGCAGAGATAAGTCATAACTTGGAGAGATTCTATAGTCTCTCGCGAAGATTCTTTAAAATGCCGAGAGCGGCTCGCGCCTTTCTGAAAGCATTTCCACCTCGTTTGCTGCAGAATTCAATCTCAGGATTTTTGATGCCGTTTACAGTCGGCAATGGCGCACACCAATACTTCATGCTGGAATTGGCAAAGAAAAGCTAGCGTGCTTTATAAATGCCATACAGAATATCTACAGAATGTAGCGACTGTCTTGTTTGTCAACAGTTTTCTTTGTACTTCAGAAGTATGTTGACCTCGAAGTGAAAAACCTCTGCCGAGGATTGTTTAGAACAAAAAAGATAAGTTACTTTAGAGTAAGTTCAATTCTGCACGCAAGCATTAGAGCAATTTCCTTAATGATATAGCCACAGAGACCACAGAGATCACAGAGAACACCGAGGAAGACCCCATACTCGCATATTCTATGAGATTTCTGTGTGCTCTGCGGCTTTTTCTCAGCTATGCATTTATCGAAATTGCTCTAATGCAAAAAACAATATTGATGCTCACTCTCAGCCTACCTCTACCCCCTTCGTGCTCGCACGTGTCCTTCGTGGTGCTCTATCCATAGTTATTTGAGTAAGTGATGGCAGGCGGACCAGAGGATTACCACGAAGAGCACGAAGTAATGACTACGTAATTAAAAGAACTGCTCTAGAAAACGTAGAGCAAGTTTTCGGCTGTTTTTAGTAATGAGTTGGCGCGCGGGTAAGTAATTGTCCGTGGCCAGGCGTTCCGACAAATTTACCATCACGTACCTGCACAGCGCCACGTACCGTGACATCACTTGGCCGTCCAGCAATTTCCCAGCCTTCGAAGCAGCTGTAGTCCACAGCCATCTGCTGTGTTTCAGCAGAGATCTTGCCAGGGTGGGCGGGATCGTAGACAACAATGTCAGCATCACTGCCTACTTGGAGTGTGCCCTTGCGCGGATAGAGTCCGAATATTTTGGCAGCTTGCGTACTGGCACAATCGACAAATGTCTGTAGATCAATCTGTCCCCGGTCTACCCCGTGGGTATAAAGCAGATTGATACGGTCCTCAATAGAGGGAATACCATTGGGTATTTTTGTGAAGTCCTCTCTCCCCATCTCTTTTTGTCCTTGAAAGTCGAAGGGCGCATGATCTGTGGCAACAGTGCTCACCAGACCCGAACGTAAGCCTGCCCACAATACGGGCTGCTGGGAACGGTCGCGCAGAGGAGGGGACATGACATATTTGGCCCCCTCAAAATCAGGCAGCTCCGCGTAGGATTTATCGAGGGTCAGGTAGGGAATCACCGTTTCTACCCAAGCCTGGACTCCTCTGAGATGTGCAGCTTGTACGACTTCCAGGGCCTCGCGGCAAGAGGTATGAACACAATAAACGTGTGCACCTGTTATCTCGGCAAAGGTCATCAAATGATGCACACCCTCTGCCTCTACTCTTGGGGGACGAGAGGGCTCATGCCAGGCGGGGCTTGTTTTGCCCTCGGCAAGCAGTTGTTGTTGGAGTTCTGCGATTAACGTTTCGTTTTCGCAGTGCGCCGTAACGATGACTCCCAGCTCTTTGGCCAGCGATAGAGTACGAAAAAGTTCTTCGTCGCTAATTCCAAAAGCTCCTTTGTAGGCAAGAAAAACCTTAAAGGATGCGATGCCCTGATTGACAATTTCGCGCAATTCCGAAGCAACCAAATCGTCGTATCGTGAAACACCCATGTGGAAGCTGTAATCACAAGCAGAATTCACCGCTTTAGACTTCCAAAGCTCATAAGCTTCGAGCGGTTGATCGTCCCTGCCAGGACAGCACATTTCGATCAATGAGGTGGTGCCACCAATCAATGCCGCACGGCTGGCGGATTCGTAATTGTCTTTGGCATAGGTACCCATAAATGGCAAAGTGATGTGAACGTGGGGGTCAATGAACCCCGGGAACACATATTTGTCATGGGCATCGATTATTTCCGCCCCCGAGGGAGGAGTGAGATGAGGTCCAATTTGTGTGATCACCTCGCCTTCACACAGAACATCACCAACAAAATCACTGTGGGCAGTGATAATGCGGCCGTTTTGGATAAGTAGCGTCATCGAAGGGGCCCCTCGACTGGTTAGGATTGCATATTCTGCGGCTGATTATAACGGATTTATCCTTTTGTCGGTGGCATTTTATTCTCCCCAAGTTTACTTGCTAGAACCTTGCCAACGGACTTCTAGAACAAGCTGCTTTTGCAAAGCTGTAGCCTTGGTATCCAAGGGGCACAGCATGAATTTGATCGTCATTCTTGGCGTTCCATCGATCTTTTGGGTGACAATTAGAATGCGAATAAGAAGCTGATTTTTTTTGCTGGCCTTGTTGGTTTCTAGTCAGGCCGTCTGTCTTGGTTTTGGTGTGATCTGGGCTACCGGTTGGCTTTGGACGACTTACGAAGATGTAGTGCATGACCATGTCATCGCCGAAGGTCAGGCCCAAATGCATCAAGTATCGCTTAAGATTGACGAATTGGAGCTCAGTAGTGTTGAGCCTGGGAGTCTCGATTGGTGGCGTCTGCAGGGGCTTTGTGAGCAAGCCAAAATTGCGCATCATGGATTCGTATGTGTGATGCGAGACGACAATGGTGCTATGTTGTGTCATCCTGGGTTAGGTGAGAATCCCAGTCTTTTAGAAATATTTCCAGGCCGCAAAATTCTCATGAATGAGCATGATTCGGCTCCGATCGTAGGCATAGGCAGAGATGCAGACTGTTACGATGCATTGACATCCGATCGGCCCTACAAAGATCCCATACCCCACAGCGAAGTACGTGAGTGGATTGCTACCCGATATGGTACCCAATTTGACCCAGCAGTTGTGGAAGCTTTTTTGCTCGTGGAGAAGATTTTCTGCGTGTGAATCAAAGCTATACGCGAGCTACAAAAGATGCTTGTCCCATGGTTCCTGCGCCAGACTGTGAGCTTGATACGGAACAGGTTTCACTTTTTTTAAACTGCTAGGATTCCATGAGGTATTGGAACCGAATCGGATTGTCATTCAATTGATTCTGCAAGCTCTTCGGCATCGTGGATCATGCCTTCGACTTTCTTGCGTGCTGCAAAGTAATAGCAGACCCCCACAGCAGCTACCACATAGGTCATGGCTCGATAGGTAAACGCCACGATGGCACCATCGGACTTGGCGGCTCCGATTGTTGTGTATAGGTAAGCAAGTGTGCCTTCCATAACACCCAGTCCGCCGGGCATGCCGGGCAACGCACCTGCCACCAAGGCAACAGGCACAAGGGACGTGTTTTGCAGGAAGGTGGGACCTTGTACAGGTAGGCCGCAGCGAATGCACCAGAACGCTGTAACGAGAAAACTATGCGTAAGGAGTGCCAGGATAAAAGCGCCTAACAAGTAACCACGGCGATCGCGGTAAATCTCTAAAGCATCGATCAGACGTAATAAGGTTTTGCCGATCAAAGGCAAGCTCTCTGCTAGTTGTCGAGTTTTTGAAGAGGTAGCCCAAGGACTAAGTACCACAAACAAGCCTACAGTCCCCGCTGTCATAGCGAACCAGACAACTGAGCGAATGGTGCGAATCGTACCATCGACATCGCCGCTCGAATCAGCAAAACTTAGTGCCAAGCTGGCAATGATCAGCATGGCATAGAGTCCAATAACACGATCGATAAGTACTGTGGCCACTGCCTCAGTTCGCTTGCCTGGCTGTTCTCTGGCAATAAACACTGCCTTCAGCAAGTCGCCACCCACACTGCCGGGAGCCACTTGATTGAACATGAATCCCAGCGATCCCAGCCGGAAGGAATCTCGCAAATGAAAATTTAATTGCAAGCCGTGAACTAATAAAAACCAGCGGACAAAGCTACTGGAAAAAGCCAGCAGTATCATTGCCTGGGCAGTGAGCAGATAACTCCACTGCTTCGGTTCACTAACGAGGCGGGAAAAACCGTCTTCTTTCTGGATTTGAACCAACAGATAGCCAATGATTCCCAGGACCACAAGCAATTTGCAGATCGTGATCAATAGCTTGTGTCGTGGCGAAATGGGGGGCATAGATTACCGGCAGAGCCGTTAGCTAGGGAGTGACGCATGTTGACAATTCTCTGAGAGATTGATAGTTTGCCAGCTTGCCTTGCCAATGACCAGACCGTTGTTGGCGGGACCTCTTGGTGAAAGGGGCCCAGTGTAAGATTGGGGGATTAGCTCAGTTGGGAGAGCGTCTGGCTGGCAGCCAGAAGGTCATCGGTTCAAGTCCGTTATCCTCCACTTGTTTATTGTGGCAAGTTTATTGTGGCAAGCCAAACTTTTCGGGGTGTTTGGGTACAAGTTGTACCGTAAACGCCCTTTTTTTGTGCGCTGAGCTGTATGCGTACACGGAGTCCCGAAAAGATTTGTTTGCCTGGTTGGGGATTATTGCTGCAAGCCAAACTTTTCGTGCAAGAAAAGGACAGGCAAAGAGTTGAGCTTTTCTGCTAGAGTCTTTCCGGAGTTCTGCCAGTGATGGAGTTGGTATTCGGGAGTCGGAGGTTCTTGCTTTGCCTGTCCTTTGCTTCAGCTTGCCCGTTATGGACGGAAGCCTTCTGCAGCACTAGGTTGCGATTTGGCATCATTGGGGTTGCTTTTTTGCCTTTTTATTCAAAGTCTTTGTGCCAGGAATGAGATGGGAAGGGTTCTAGGGGAACTACGGAAAAAGATTGGCCAAGAAGCGCTGAGTTTATTTGACTTGAGGATTATGTGACATAGGTTTCAAGTGGAGTCAGAAAGATCAGTTGTCTGGAT
>CAWWCC010000025.1:0-22422 GCA_963935315.1 uncultured Planctomycetaceae bacterium
AGCGTTGGTTTATGCATATGGATGGCCGTTCGGTTTTTAAATGGGCAGTGCGATTGATTGAAGAAGTCTCGCGCAGTGTTGTGGAGGCAGCCGATTTGTCTCTCAACGAAATAGATTGGTGGTTACTCCATCAAGCGAATGTACGCATACTGGATGCCGCGGTCGAAAGCTTAGGGATCGAGCGGGAGAAGGTTGTGAAGCATCTTGATCGCTACGGTAATACCTCGGCAGGCAGTGTGCCGATCGCATTGGACGAAACTTTCCGGTCCGGGAATATCAAACGAGGCCAGCATCTATTAATGTCGGGATTTGGCGCCGGTCTCACCTGGGGCACCACGGCATTTCGCTGGTAGTTTCAAAAAAGAATTTTCGCTGAGACGCACGTGGCAATAAGCACGGTTGCTTGTTTCGCGCAGTGTTTCCGTGTGTTGTGACCTTCAAACGTACGATCAATGACGACTATGACTGCAATCAAAAAAAGGCCAAAAACACTACCTTCTCGCCACAAGGTGAAAGTAGCCGACACCTGGAACCTGGACAGTTTGTATTCCGACGACGATGCGTGGGAAGCAGCTTTTGTGAAATGGCAAAAACAAATTCGACGTTATAAGTCGTTTTGTGGCACACTTGGTGATAGCGCGGCTCAGTTGGCTAAATGTTTAGCTTGGGACACCAAATTTGATCGTTTGTCAGAGCGACTTGGTACCTACGCTTTTTTGAAGACAACCGAAGATACGGCCAACAGCGACTCGCAACGTAGGATGGGCCGTTATCAGCACGCTGCCAGCGAAGCGAGTCAGGCAGCCAGCTTTATGCGGCCTGAAATACTTGCGATCCCCTCTCGGAAATTTAGCAAGTTTCTGCAATCGCAAAAGTTAAAACCCTATCGGCTCATGCTCGAGCGATTGGTGCGTTATAAACCACATACGCTCTCTGATGGTGAAGAGAGATTATTGGCGATGCAAGGACAAATGTCTCAAACGGCCAACCAAACATTTCGGCAATTGACAGACGCTGATTTTAAGTTTGGCATGATCAAGAATGAGATGGGTGAGTCGATCGAGCTTTCGCACTCGTCGTTTTCAGCCCTCTTGCATGCTCCGAAGCGAGCCGTTCGTCGAGCCGCTTTCCATCAGTACTATGATATGTTTGAGGGACACCAAAACACTTTGGCGGCCACTCTCAGTGGATCCGTACAGCGTGATGTCTACTATGCCAAAGCGCGGGGATACAAGAGTGCCCGCGAATCGGCACTATTTGACGACAATATTCCTTCAAGTGTCTACGACAACCTTATCGCTGCAGTCCGAAGCCGCACCCCAGCAATCTATCAATATCTCGATTTGCGTCGTCGAAAAATGCGACTCCGAGATATTCATTTGTACGATACTTATGTACCCATACTGAGTGAACTTGATCAACAACGTAACTGGAAACAAGCCGTCAAAGTGGTCATGGATTCCATGAAACCCTTGGGCGAAGAGTACTGCCAGATCCTCCAAGAAGGTTTGACTGGGGCACGTTGGTGCGACCGCTATCCCAATCGGGGTAAACAAAGTGGGGCCTTTAGTTGTGGGACATTTGACGGCGCACCCTACATCCTGATGAACTACCAGCCCAAAGTGCTCGACCACATTTTTACGCTGGCCCATGAGGCGGGTCATTCGATGCATAGCTATTATTCTGCGAGAAGTCAGCCATTTCAGTACTATGACTATGTCATTTTTGTTGCTGAAGTGGCCAGTACTTTCAACGAACAATTGCTCAGTCGGAACCTTATGCAACAAGCTAAATCCAAACAACAGCGCGCCTATCTCATCAATCGTGATATCGATGCAATTCGCGGCACAATTATCCGCCAAACGATGTTTGCAGAGTTCGAAAAAATCATTCACGAATTGGCAGAGTCAGGAGAGCCGTTGACACTGGATTGTTTTAAAAGTGAATATGCGAAATTATTGAAAGTCTACTTTGGGCCGAACTTTGTGATTGACGAGCAATTGCATTTGGAATGCCTGCGTATCCCCCACTTTTATCGGGCGTTTTATGTCTACAAGTATGCGACAGGCATGTCGGCTGCCATTGCATTGAGTGAACGCGTCCTCAACGGCGGCTCGAGCGAACTGAGCGCCTACCTCTCTTTCTTGAAAGGCGGCTGTTCCAAGTACCCACTGGATTTGCTTCGCGACGCGGGTGTTGACATGACACGGCCTGAGCCCGTGGAGACGGCCTTGGATCGGTTTGCAGAGTTGGTCGAAGAACTCGATGGATTGCTCTAGCCCGAATATTTCATCCGCTCCTGCTCCGGCATCCTAAGGGATGACTCAAAAACAACTTCGGTATTTCAAATTCTCCGCGACCGGCGTTCATCCATCTGAATAGGAGGAAACAGAGGACATTTCTCTGTTGTCTCTGTTACCTCCTATTCCAACTACCTCCTGTTCCAGCAAGCCGCTGAAAGTCGTTTTTCAAAGCTGCCGGCGTATTGCATCCGAAATGGAGAAGTTATTCTTGAGTGATCCCTATGGACCGGAAAAACGCTTGTCACCAGCCCTCCAACAAAGCTGCATTTCGATGCCCAAACGAATGAAATATGCGGGTTAGGTACACGCATTCCAACGTAGTGCAACGGAACGCTACAGAGGGCTACTGGAGAGGTTCGCTGTTGGACAACGCCGGAACGATCCTGTTCGATAGCCCAGGTAGACTTTTATCGAAACTTTCACGAGTCGATTTAAGGAATTCCACAACTTGCCCGGCGAACAAGGCGTGCCTCACTTCGGCTATTGGGTTGCGCGTGGGCTGTCTTTTCCGAATTGCGTGACCCAGATAAATGGTTGGCCAAGCTCGTCAATGCGAATTTCAGTAGCCAATCGAGCCTGGCTGGCTAGCCGATTGAGGGCCCCTTTGAGAAAAGTTTTCCGACGTGCCAGTTTGACCGATATTTGATCCGGCACGATTTCTCGTTGTGTCAAAATCCAATGGTCCAGGACGATCGGAACCTTGAGCCGCGGCTTGAGTTGTGAGAGCACCTCGGCAAAAGTAATATTCGTAGCCTCCAAAGTGAGCTGTTCAAACATTTGGGGAGCAATCAGGCGAATACTCTTTTCGGGTTTCCAGCCTACGGGCCAGGCATCGCCCTGACTGTCGTAGGTGGCTAGAGTGAGCTGCATGGAGTTGTCGCGCGTAATTTCGGGTTGCAGCATGAGGCCGTGCTGTCGCAACACGATCGCAAGTGCTGTACCCGTACTAAGACCCTGTAGTTCACCACGCAGAGATAATTCAAGAAGTACGGACGAACGAGGTGTTTGTACAACGGGCAGAGTTAATTTTTTTTGTAGTTGATGGAGGACCTCGCTGGAGATTTTCCCCTCCGTAGCAAAAATTACCGGTTGAGATAATTCAGTAAATAACCTGCGGAACTGCTTCTCGGTCAAATCAAATCGGCCGCGCGGCGAAGCATTCCGTTGAGTTTCGTTTGGCAATTGCTCAAAGTAGGTTTGTAGTTTGCGACGGTCCTGTATCCGAAAATGCTTTTTGGGTAGGATCAATTCATCCTGATGGCTGAGAATGGCGAGAACCCGGTAGCGTGTACTCTTGCCGACTTGGACATGTGTGACACTGGGTTGATCCGTGGAACGAATGCTGCGCAGGCGTACACGCGAGAGGTTCATTTTGCCAAGAATCCGGGTCCATTCCTGAGGTGCTGTTAGCGAACTCCCAGGCTCCATTGCTACTTCTAACTCAATCGGCAATGTCGCCTGGGCGGCCCTGCCGCTGAACAATAGCCCAACAGAGAATGCAATGGTCCAGCATAAATGCGATTTGTCCTTGTTTGTCATGGTATGGAAAGTATAGCACTTGGATCGTTTCACGCTGAAAGGGACGACTCTATCCGGTTTGTCGATGGAGTCCTTTCCGGATTTTTGGCGAGAAAACTGTCAGGATTTACGGACTAGTCTCCGACGGTTGGTGAGGGTTAGAATTGTTGGGACTTGATGGTTTTTTGCAAAATTTTCTAAGCGGATAAGGAATTCTGCCATGGCGCGTCCCGTTACCCTGTTTACCGGCCAATGGGCCGATTTGCCACTCGACGATTTGGCTCGCAAAGCACGAGAATTCGGCTACGACGGCATGGAACTGGCTTGCTGGGGAGACCATTTTGATGTCCAGCAAGCTGCCGAAGACGACAATTATACGAATGCCAAACGTGAACAATTAGATCGCCATGATTTGCAATGCCATGCAATCAGTGCGCACCTGGTGGGTCAGGCTGTATGCGATCCTATTGACGCCAGACACCAGGCAATATTGCCAGACCATGTTTGGGGGGATGGCCTGAGTTCCGGAGACGGGGGTGCAGGAGTTAACCAGCGTGCTGCCGAGTCCATGATGCAATCTGCGCGTGCCGCACAACGTTTTGGTGTGGAAGTGGTCAATGGTTTTACCGGATCGGGAATCTGGCACTTGCTCTATTCTTTTCCACCTGTCCCTGAATCGATGATTGAGAAGGGGTTCGAAGATTTTGCTGCAGCTTGGAATCCAATTCTTGATGTGTTCGGCGAATGTGGTGTGCGATTTGCTTTGGAAGTTCATCCCACAGAAATAGCATTTGATATCTACACCGCAAAACGCGCTCTCGAAGTATTGGGCCATCGCGAAGAATTTGGTTTTAATTTTGATCCTAGCCATTTGATTTGGCAAGGCGTCGACCCGGTTGAATTTATTCGTGAATTCCACGATCGCATTTACCATGTGCACATCAAGGATGCTATTGTGACTCTCAACGGTAAGAGTGGTATTTTGACAAGCCATCTGAACTTTGGCGATGCTCGACGTGGTTGGGATTTTCGTTCCCCAGGTCGTGGAGGAGTCAATTTCGAAGAAATCATACGCGCTTTGAATGATATTGGTTATGTAGGACCGTTAAGCGTTGAGTGGGAAGACGCACGTATGGATCGAGAGCACGGGGCGCGCGAAGCGTGCGAATTTGTCCGTCAACTAGATTTCGCACCAGCGAATGTTGCATTTGATGCGGCCTTTGCAGAGAGTTGAGGGTAGGTGGGGCTTGGATTGGCCTTGTGCGAGTTGGGACAGGCAGAGATTATCCCACCGTGATGGCCAGGAGCTGGTTTTGGCAATCGACTCTCCGCATGCGCGAGACTCACGTGAGGCAGAAATTTGTTTATTTGTTGATCCTCATGTTGCTTGGGGATATCTCATCGACGTTTGGCGAACGTCTGTTTGTTGCTCATGACCTTTATGCCCAGGCCAAGGTCCCAGTTCAGACCAACAGTCTTCTTGCTTCCTCCTTGTTTGAGCAGGCGCGTCAAGCTTGTGAAAAAAGAAATATGGGTCTTGCTTTAAGATTGGTTGAGCAAACGCTTGTTTTTGAACCCGATCATGCCGATGCGCGTCGAGTCTTGGGCTACCGCCGTGTGGGTGAATCCTGGGCAGGCAGCTATGCTGCGAGGAGGTTGGATCAAGATGAGGTGTGGCATCCGCAATTTGGCTGGATAAAAAAGGCAGATACCCAACGCTGGAAAGAGGGCCTGCGCCCTTTGGGTAAACGTTGGATTTCGATTGCCGACGACCAGCGTCGTCACGCCACAATCGATAAAGGCTGGCAGATTCGCACAGATCATTTTCGAGTTAAAACAAATCATAGCCGAAGTGAAGCAGCACGATTGGCCATAAGGTTGGAGGAGTTCTACCAAATATGGCAACAACAAGTTGGCGGTTTTTTTTTAAAGACAGAAGATTTGCAGCAGCGATTTGATGGCAAGCCATCAAGTGGTTATCGCAACAAGCCATTCCAAGTGATCTACTACAAAACGCGAGACCAGTACAATGTGGCCCTGCGAGGGGCACAGCCGCGCATCGAGATGACTTTGGGTATCTATTTTGATACCACGCGGAGCACACATTTTTTTGCAGGTGAAAGCCAGGATGTGGGAACGATCTACCACGAGGTGGTCCATCAATTATTTCAAGAATCTAATCGTTCTGCGCGCAACGTAGGTGCCCTAGCCAATGCTTGGGTGATTGAAGGAGTGGCTTGTTATTTTGAATCTTTAGAAGAGCACAGCGATCCCCTGGTAGGACGATATTTTACTTTGGGTACGCACTCGGCCGGACGTTTACCGGCGGCCAGGCATCGTCGTTTGGTCGATGACTATTATGTGCCGCTAGCCGAGCTGTCGGCACTAGGAATGAGTGATTTGCAACGCCGCCAGGATATCGCCAGACTCTATAGTCAGTCTGCCGGGCTGGCAACTTTTTTAATGCATTATCAGGAGGGGCGCTATCGGCCTGCATTGGTAAAGCTGCTGCAGCTCGTCTATACGGGCGGCGACAAAGTTAGTACCTTACAGGAGCTGACGGGTCGAAGTTTTGCGCAACTCGATCAGGAGTATCTCGAGTTTCTCCAACAGGAACCACTGAAATCCAAGCAGCCACTGAAATCCAGGCAGCCACTCCAGCAATAGTCACCTACAGGCTCCGCCAAAAATACTTATCTTAATCACACGACCTTACAAACTAAGGAACAATCGAAATGATCACGATTCTGTCTCATGTCACACCCCTGGAAATCCCCTTGGGTCTTTTGTATGTGGCAGCTGGATTTGCCTTGGGTGTCTTGGCGACAATTGCTTCTCGACGTTGGCGTATCGGCTGAACAGGTCATTTCTGGGTTGGCGAATTACAGGCTTGTGTAAGATAGGCAGGAGCTGCTCGCTTGACCCATTGAGACGGCAACTGTAGGATCAGACGCTTAACTCGCCTATTACATCCGCTACGAAGCGTATGAAATATCCGGGCTAGTCGACGGTGGCTATAGCTCAGTTGGTTAGAGCGCCGGATTGTGATTCCGGAGGTCGTGGGTTCGAATCCCATTAGCCACCCCTTCTATCCAAGTGATGCTCGACTTGATCCCGTGACTTGAACGCAAGACTATATTTTGCGGTAGCAAGTTCTGTTTTTTGAGTCTACTCTTGAGAGCCAATCCGAGAACCCTGCAGGGAACACCCTCAGTTGGTGCTTGCGGGCATGGCTTCTGCTCGGTTTCACCCCTGCTGTCGTAGCTGAGGTGGATGAAATACGCGTTTTGGTGAGGTTCCTGCCGCGAGCAACGCGAACGAGAAAATAGGAGTTTCAATTTCCGTTCTAGTGAGAAATTCGTATAGCCCATATATTTCATCCGTATCTGCTGCGTCAAACTCGAGGCGTAGACAATGATTCTCAACGGGAGCTGGTATGGAGATCGTTGAATACTTGGTTGAGGAGTTGGGGGTATCCACCCGTCAGGCCCAGGGAGGGGCAGGACTCCTGCTGGAGTTTACCCAGCAACGGCTGGACTCAGAGGACTTTATTCGCGTTGCCAATTGCCTTCCTGCTATTTCCGACATCATCGGCAAAGCGCCCAAAATACAGTATCGTCCACCTCGCCCACTGCGCGAAAAATTTAGCAGCTTGTTTGGAGGATTGGGCGGGTTGGCAGGATTGGCAGAAACTTTCGAGAGACTCGGTTGCGATAAAGTAATGATCCGAAAGTTCGTAGATGCCATCATTCGTTTTTTTCGCATGAAAGGTGGTGAAGAGATTTCCTCGATGTTGATTCATGTCCTTAAGTAAGTTCTCGCCCGGTGATCACGGCCAAGATCCCACAGTTTTACTGGCCAACTGCCGATTGGATTCCTGCAGGGAGAAGTTTGCAATACCGATCTGCGATACTTGGCGTGAGCAAAATGCATTTTGTTCAAGCGTCAAGTGATGTTGATAGATGGCAGGATTTAAGCGTGCTCCAATCAATTCATGTTGAATTACCAGAGTCCATGTGGGATGAGGCACACACCTATGAAACGACTCCTAGGATGGATGGTAAACCCCAAGCGAATGCTCAGTTCGCTGATTTACCCTCGGAGCTTGCTCAGGAAAAAAATGATACTGCCTGGAAGAAAGAACTTAAGGATCATTTGTATCGCACAGAAAGATACTGCTTGCAACGTTGTGAAGTGTTGAAGGCATACTCTAAGCCTGGAGAAACGGAGGCCGTTTTTCGAATACGAATGATCCAGCAAGCCCGCGAAAGTCGCGATGTGGCTAAGGAGAAAGTGCGATCAAAATTTAAGAAACGTCTGGAACGGGCACAAGCTGCTTGATCTGGAAGAGTTGGAATCAGATCTCGAAACGGAACTGGAACAGATTGATTTCAATTATGAACCAGCTACTCTCGTACTAGACAAACATGAAGTGCCGCCCTGCAAGAGTGATATATCGGTCGATCAGGTTCAGCTGGTTTGGCTTCCCTGGAGCATCGATTCCAATGGGTTTTCTCAGCCGGAGTATTGAGCAATTGGTTTGTTGTCCTGAAGTAAGTACAATTGATTTGCTTTGCCCGCATAGAAAGTATGCCAGTGCCTGACTGGTAGTTTAGCCGTGTACCGATCAATGGCAGTAAAACCCCTTTTTGCTGATGAGTCGTGGAATAGTCACATGAAGAAGTTTCTTTCAATTACCAACCGGCCAATTCTTTTAGCAATTCTCTGCTTGTTGAGTATCGTGTTCGGGTGCCATCAGAAGACATCCACAAAACTGAGTGGTAAATGGATAGGACGCCCCGATACGGCAGTAGCGCGCGCTGCACGCGAGTCGGACAAGTTTGATGAAGTGGTGTCTGAGGAGGTTTCTGAAACGGTCCTCAGTAAACCTGAGGCAGATACGGATTGGGAAAAATACGACGTAGCAGTTATCTGGGATTTTGTCAGCAACGAGTCCCTGGAAATGTCGCTTGTCGATGGATCACAACCGATCCTAGGTCATTGGGAAATCATCAGCCTGTCGCCTATAGGCTGCACGATTGAAGTGGTAACGCTTGTGGGCATCGAAAGCAGTTCTTCTGTTGCTGAAACCGTTCCGAGTGATAAAAATGATGGAGAAAAAGTGCCTCAAACGCGTCGTCGATTTGAGATTGAATTGGACGAGCGCGACGGCGAATGTGTGGGCTTCTTGTTGTATGAAGCAGGAGCTGATCGACAACTGGGGGCTATTTATTTTAGTCGCCCCGATAAAACCATGTAGTAGACCCTTTGTACTATTAGCTCGTATACTCGGGCTGTTTCGGAGTGAGTTTCATGTCAGAACGCGAACGTTGGATTGTGTACCCACTATTATTTTTTGCACTGGGTGCGGCCTTGCGGGACAAACTAACGCATAGCATCGAGTCGAAGGATATTCGATGCCAGAGCCTCCAAATTGTGGATCAGCAGAATCCAAACTTAGTTCTGGCCGAACTGAGTGCTAGCCGCAGTGGAACATTGGCAAGTGAAACTCCAGTATCGTTTTTAAATGTCGGCACATTATTAAGTGAAAGCCTGAGTATTCAGGACCAAGAAAATCCTCGTCAGACATTGGTGTATATGGGATCAGGCAAGATTCCAAATTATCAACCCGGAGAGTTGCCTCGACGCATGGGAGTCATTCAACTCAAGGATAGTGCAGACAGCCTCATCAGTGAAATGCGAGCCGATCAACTGCATGGGAATCGATTGGTGTGCAAGCAGATAATAGTTACCGATCCCGAGAATCGAAAGCCGCATGTGCAAATAGGCACGGTCGCAGTCCCTGCCATTGCATTGAATGATGAAGAAGCCCCCGTTTCTCATCAGGGAGTGATTGTTCTTAACAATCAGTATCTGGGGCTGAAGGCAGTCCCGCGCAGTTTCCAGCGAGACTCCAAGGCGGGTGAGCAGCAGTAGTTCCCCCTAGAACCAGTTTTAAAACCTGGTTCAGGGGTCGAATTCCTTGGGAAACTTGACACAACAAGGGGGGCTGAAATGGGTTCTAGGGAGGCTCAAGCTCTAAATGGTCAGATCCATTTTAAGCGAAGCATAACGCGGCCAGGAAACGACTTAGGCGACTTCGTGACGAAAAGTATGAAATTTCCGAGCTATCCCGATCAATCAAGTCAATTTGTAATAGTTATCTGGGCAGCCCTTGCTTAAAGGGCAGATAATTACCAGTTTTTCTTCCCCAAACCGCGCCAGTCAGTTGCGTACATCTACGGTGAAAGGCTAACTTAGGGAGACGCCTTTGCCAGCATTTTCCTGGGCACTATCGTTGACATGAGGCAAGCTCGCTGATTTCGACCATCCAGACAGCTCAAGGTCTACGTTTCATTCATAGGAACTTTGTGGCGGCTTCAGATCTCCTTATGCCTTTCAAAACATATGCATGGCAAACACTTAGGCAATTATTCTTCTTCCCATAGCTTGAGTATGGGAACACTAACGGAACTGCTGGATAAACGTGTCGAGCAGTTTTCTGACCGTGTTGCTTATGTCTATGAAGACGAAAAAGGTAATACGTCTGAGTTGACCTGTCGCCAACTCCGCGACCGCTCGTTGGCGGTTGCCAGCCAATTGTCCAAACAGGCGGATGTGGGTGACCGCGCCTTACTCGTTTATCCACCTGGACTTGATTTTATCTCCAGTTTTTTTGGCTGTCTTTATGCTGGTATCTTACCGGTGCCAGCAACCTATCCCAAGCCACGCAGGCCGTTACCACGAGCCGACATCATTGCAATGGATTGCCAACCCAAGCTCGTGCTCACGCACAGTTCAGTCCTTGAGGGCCTGAATCTGGAAGAGCAGTCGCCCTACCTGGCAAACGTGCCATGGGAAGCGACGGATATCCTGGATGAATCTTCAGCGAAAGAGTTTGTGCCAATCGAACGGACTTCCCAGGATTTAGCATTTTTGCAGTACACCTCAGGTTCCACTTTGGAACCGCGGGGTGTGATGGTCAGCCATCAAAATATTTTGCACAATTTAGAGTCCATTCGTGTCGGCTTCGAAATGGCTCCTGCTGAAGAAAATGATCATGCTCCCGTCGGAGTTTTTTGGCTACCTGCTTACCATGACATGGGACTCATTGGAGGTATTCTCTGCCCGATCTATGTCGGGGTAACAAGCTACTTGCTGGCACCGAATACTTTTCTCCGTCAGCCTGGCCGCTGGCTGGAGCTTATATCTGAGACGAAAGCGGAGATCAGCGGAGCCCCTAACTTTGGCTACGAGTTGGTGATGCAAAAGACAACTCCTGCTGAGCGTGAGAAATTGGATTTACAGAATTGGCGATTGGCTTTTTGCGGTGCAGAGCCGATCAAACTCGAGACGCTGCAGGATTTTGCTACAGCGTTTTCTGCATCCGGTTTTCGCCAGGATGCCTACTACCCTTGTTACGGTATGGCCGAAGTCACATTGCTGGTTACTGGTGGCAGAGGGCCTGCTGAACCAAAAGTTTTGTTTATTGACCGCGGCCAACTTGCGAACCACAAAGCCATTCCTGTGGAATCCTCCCACGAGCTAGCTCAGGCCGTGGTTGGTTGTGGAGTATCGCTCGACGGTCAGACAATCAGAATTGTTGAACCTCGAACACGACAAGTTCTGCCGGATGGGGACGTGGGAGAAATCTGGGTCCGAGGTGGTAGCGTGGCCTGTGGATATTGGAACCAAGAAGATCTCAATCAAGAAACTTTTCGAGCAACTCTTGCTGATGAAGAACCTGAGGAGTTTTTGCGCACGGGCGATCTTGGATTTATCTGGGAAGAAAATATTTTTGTCACCGGCCGTTTAAAGGACCTGATTATTATTCGGGGTCGCAATCATTACCCGCAAGATATTGAGCACACCGTGCGGCAAGCGCACAATGCTGTTGACCTGGGGGCAGCCTTTTCAGTGGTTGAAGATCAGCAGGAGCAGTTGGTTGTTGTGCACCAAATCCGCCGCGAATCCCGCAAAGCCGATATGGACGAAGTCTTGCAGGCCATTCGCAAGTCGATCGTAAGTGAGCATGAATTGGATCCCAGCCATATTCTACTCATTCGACCTGTGAGTTTGCCCATGACGACCAGCGGAAAAGTGCAACGAAATCGCTGTCGCGAACAATTCTTGGCAGGTGAGTTGGCCGTGATTTCTGAATGGCACGTTGCAGCCAATGATCAGCCGATCGAGTCCCTGTCAGACAAGCCTGGTTTCTTAGAAAGCATCCCCAGCTTTCCCCCGCCACAGCTTTCAGAAGAAGTTTTGCGGTGGCTAATTCAGTGGCTGACCCAAAGGGCAAATATCAATCCTGAAGCCATGCAGGCGGACACACCTTTTGCTGAGCTTGGCATTGATTCACTGTCTGCGGTTGAAATAAGCCAAGACTTGGATCAAGTGCTGGGTTTACAACTTCCACCCATGGTTATCTGGAGTTTCCCAAGTTCAGCAGCACTTTCAGAATATTTGGCAGAGCAGTTGTTGTTGGACCACGGCGAGTCGACCAACGGCCAAATAAAATCTGGAGAATTTGTTGCTGAAAAAACTAGTCCGGATATTACATCCGTCGAGTCGTGAAGCTGACAAGCTCGGAAGTTTTAGCTTTTACGGCTGCAAGTCATTAAGTATCTTCTTTAAGGTTCATCTGCTGGTAAGGTAGCAATCGCTTCGCTTTGGTAGGATGCTACGGTGGTCTTCTGATCGGCATTTTCTTTTTCTGACCGAGCAAAGATATCGTTTGGGAGCGTTTGATGATCGCTTTCTACAGCCTCTTTGGTTTCCTCTGTAAGTTCCTCTGGGGAGGACATATCAAGAAACTCTTCTGGAAGTTCAATCTTATCCAGGTGTTGTTCGAAAGGTCCATAAGTCACACGTGGTGCGTGCGCTGAAGAATAATTCAGTGGTTTAGGTTTTCCTCTTAATCCTTCACGGCGAGCCGCGTCTTGGTAGGCTTTGCGCGGCCAACTCCCTTCGCCTAGGAATATTCCGTCGTAGTCGAGTAAGGTTCCTTTGGCAAAGTGAACATTCTTCATGGCTATCGCATATTCGGTCAAAGCACGATAATGGCGACTGTTGGCGTCCGCTAAACGTCTTTGGCCGTCAAGAAGTAGATCAAGGGGTGCTTTGTCTGCTTCAAAGGCAGCTTCCACGGCAGCCAATTGTTCGCGTGCTGCATCCAGTCGATTGTAACTCGTTTGAGAAACGACATACGCACGCTGCATTTCTGCTACGGCGGAAGCGACTTCATGCAGTACAAGATGCTCTTGTTCACGAAGAATGGCCCGCGCTCGACATAACTTCAATTCGGCATTCCGGTTGGCAGCAAATGCCCGACGATAACCAATCGGAACATTGAGCTCAAAACCCAATTGCCACTCTTGGAAGTCTCCACTCGTCAGATCTTCATAGGCGTTATCGAATCGTGGATTGTTACCGCTCGAATCAAGAAGACGGTGGCCAAACCCGCGGAAGCGGTGACGGCCGACAGCATCGAGGCTGGGTAAGAGATGATTTTTGCTTGCAATGCATTCTAGTTCGAAGCGACGTGTTTCAAACCTCTGCCGGCGTAATTCTACCCGGCGAAGCACAGACACTCGTGCCGTTTCGGACCAATCAAAATGAACAGGAGCAGTCAAGGGTTGGTCAGAAGGTCGTAATAAACGACCGTCACTCGGTGGCAACCCAATTATCCGACGTAGTCGGCGTTCAGTAACATGGACGCCACCATTGCCGCGAAAAGTTCCGCCACTACTACCATTGCCGGTTCGTGTTCCATCAATGAGGCGACCGCTGAGTGCGTTCTGTACCTCTTCTTGAAAGCGGAAATACTGTTCACGCGCCTGGGCTTCTTTTTCGGCTTCTCCGCCACGTCTGCCGGATTCGTACAGGGCATGCACTCGTCGCCAGGTGTCGAGAGTAGCATCGCGTGCAGATATCTTGGTATCCAGGTCTCGATAGGCGAAATATAAATCCCAGTAAGTGTTTTCGATATTGCTGATAAGATTGCGGACTGCCAATTCAAAATCAGCCAACTCCACGTCTGTGTTGACACGTGCTATCAACACTCCATTATAAAGTCCTGGTGTTTCACTAGGACCGGCTATGCGATTGAACAACATGCCGCCACCCTGCAAGAGTGGATGTCGGAACTCTGCTTCAAAATTCGCATTCCAAGCGCTGGGAAATTGATTGCTAGGAGCATTGTTGGCATCGTAGTCAATATTGTGTCGAAAAGTGAACTCCGAACCGGTGACGGCTCTTTTGGTCAGTTGCGATTGCACAACCAGCGCGTCCTGTTGCAGAATACGCGTGCCTCCGCCAAAGAATTCATTGTTGAGTGCTTTGTCATTCTTTTCTCCAAAAACACTGGTGGAGAACTGGGCATCGAAGGCACTCAATGCCGCGTCGATACCAAATCGTGGATCCGTTTCCTGGAGTGCTGGGTCCCAATAAGTTTGTGCAGAAGACGGACTACGTAGCACTGCTCCTCCCAGGTCGCGAAGCACCTTGGATTGGGCCAAAGCCAGGTGGATGACTTCTTCTAACGGAATATCCCAGTATTCGGGTGTGGTCGTTGACCCTAATGTGAGTGGTTCTGCGGCGGCCCATTCTTCACTTGTAGAACAGCATTGCTGCACTTGTGGATACTCTATTTGCGATGCCAGCGTGTAATAGCAGTCGTCATTTTGACAACTTTTGAAACGCTCTGTACCCCGCGATCGGCAGCCCAAGCTATTTCCCAGGATCAGGGAAATAAGCAATAGAAACAGCATTTTGTGGAATTCGTTTCGCTTCATGCGAGAATCATTGATAAAGAAAATACGTACGCATCCCAAGGAAGTGAAGGTCTCGCAATCATTTTCGACGCGTAATGACTGCTACTACCAGCTTTTCCGACACAAGCTGTAAATCTTGCGCAGTTTGCCAGGTCGGATTCTGCTTCCCCTTTGTTTCGAAGTTTCTGATGCAAGCTCGTGCTGACTAGCAGCTTGCGGGAGAGCTATGGATATACTGGAAAGATGCCCACAACCCCGCGCCATCCTTCGATTGACACTGGCTGGCAACAGCTGGAGAAATTTGTCGATCAGCTTCATCAGCTGACACGCAAACCGATTGCGCGAGCGGACTTTTATAGACAACTTCTGGATGGCAGTGTCTCGACGCTAGCTGCAGTTGGAGGAGCCATTTGGTTGCCAGCAGCCCAAGGAGGGATGGAATTATGCTATCACATCAATTTCGATCAGCTGATCGAACCCGAAGATTCCATTGCCCAAACGGCCCATCAGGAATTATTGCAGTTTGCGCGTGGTTCGGATGCACCTCAGCTCATACCTCCGCGAAGTGGCAGTAAAGAGGCCATCAAGAATCCTACCGATGCCGTGCTTCTGCTGGGAGCGGTACCTGCCAAAGCAGGTGGAATGCCGCCGATTATTGTCGAATTGTTCATGCGCTCCGGTAGTAGCCCGGCAACCGAACGTGGTTGGCAGGAATATCTGGACACGATTTGCCATGTTGCTGCGGACTTTCATACCTTTGATGAGCTGCGTGCGTTGCAAGCTGAGCATGGGCTTCACAAACAATCGCTGGAATTATTACGTCGGATTCATCGTTCTCCAGATCTCAAGCAGACCGCATTCGAGATCGCCAATGAGGGTCGGCGTTTTGTGGATGGAGATCGATTGAGTGTCGTGAGACGTCATGGCAAAAAATGGCAACTGGTGTCTGCCAGTGGTGTCGATCGAGTTGAGGCTCGGGGTGATACGACCAGGCAGCTAGAACAACTGGCAACGCGGATAGCCAGTTGGGATGAACCCTTGGACTACAACGGCATGGTAAGCGACGAGTTGCCCTCGGAGCTAACAGAATTACTAGAACACTACATTGATCATTCGCAGGCACGACGGATAGTAGCAGTACCCTTAACTTTGAATACAATGGAACGCGATTCGTCCCATACTCGTCAAAAACATAGACTGCCTGAATGGGTATTGATTGCCGAATTATTCAGTACACAAAGCAAAGAATTTTCATGCCAACGGGTAGTTGAACTAGCAGCACTGTGCGAGCCAGCCTTACGGCAGTCAACCTGGTTAGATCGGTTTCCTTTACGGACAACGCTACGTTGGGCCGATCGTTGGGATCGCTGGACGAAGTCTTGGGGGTTAACACGTAGAAGATTCATTGCTGGTGCAGTGGTAGCTCTGATCTTGGCTTTGATAGGGGTGCAGACCGATTTTGAAATTGAGGCACCGGCAACCCTTGTTCCTACAGTTGAGCGTGACGTCTTTGCAAGCACGAATGGTACTTTGCAAAAAGTGGAAGTTCAGCATGGTATCGAAGTGCAAGAGGGTGATGTGCTGGCGGTACTCGAAGATCTCGGTTTGGATTTAGAATTTGAACGAGTCCAAGGAGAAATCGCTACTGTGCGCAAGCGACTGGAGGCCATTGCTGTCGCGCGAACAGATCGGCAAGCACGCGAAGAAGAACCCACTGGACGGCTTCCTCTGTCTGCCGAAGCACAGCAGTTAGAGAAGCAGCTGGCAAGTCTATTGAAGCAACATGAGATCCTGAAAACGCAACAAGACGCATTGATTTTGCGTAGCCCTATTGCAGGTAAAATTATTACACTCGACGCGCAAAACCTGCTCAGAGCACGTCCTGTAGAACGTGGACAGGTTCTTTTCACGGTGGCCAATATATCTGCCGGTTGGCAACTCAAAGTGGATGTGTCCCAAGATTGTATAGGGCATGTTCTCGAAGCGCATCGCAAAACACAACCTGCCAAATTGCCGGTACGTTTTCGATTGATGGGGGAAATTGACCAAACCTTTCACGGGTACTTAGAATCCGTGAGCGCCACAACCGTACATGCTGATCGCGACTTGGAGTCGGATCCTCGTGCAGTTCAAGCAATCGTCCATGTTGACGAAGAGCGACTGCCGGCAGCTCGTCCAGGGATGAGCGCCCAAGTGCGTTTTTCTTGTGGGCGGCGTTCTTTGGGATATGTTTGGTTGCATGATATTTGGAATACCGTTTACTCGTGGTGGGTTTTTTGAGGACCAGAGGAGAAAAACACATGAGATTGTTTAGTTGCCTGAATGGCATGCTCATGACAATCTTGCTTGGTAATCCAAGCTTGGCCGTAACGACGACGGTGGTCTTGCGTCCTATGCAGGAGGCCGAAGTTCCGGCTCAACAGACGGGCTTATTGCGGAGCCTGACTGTCGGTGAGGGGGAGACCGTTGCAACGGGGCAAGTTTTGGGATCCCTGGATGACCGTGCGGTGCGTCTGGCTGTAGATCGCGCTCGCTTGGAACACTCACAGGCTGAGGCAAAAGCGAACAATGAAGTACAAATCAAATATACCCAGAAATCACTAGAGGTTGCCCAAGCCGAACTCAAGCGATCGCGCGAGTCTATCGAAAAATTTGCCAAAAGCATCTCGCAGTCGCAGTTGGATGTGGAAAGACTTGCGGTTGAAAAAATTGTATTGCAACACAAGCAAGCCGAACACGAATTGAGTTTGGATCGCTTTGGAATGCAACTCAAGCAGAATGAATTAGAAGCAGCCCGTTTGCGTTTGCAATTGCATCAACTGCGTGCCCCCTTTGAAGGAATTGTGGTACTGGTGCGTGGTCGGGTTGGAGAATGGGTTGAAGAAGGGGAACCAGTCTTGCGATTGGTAGCAGTCGCCAAATTGCGTGCCGAAGGCTTTATGCCAGCCAATCAAGTGAACTTAGAAATGGTAGGTCAAACGGTTCAGATTGAAGTTGGTTCAGCAGACAAGCGTGAGCTTCATCCGGGTGTCCTGCGTTTTGTAAGCCCTGAAATCGATCCCGTCACCAAGCAAGTTCGTGTTTGGGCTGAAGTACCCAACTCCGCTGGCCAGTTGCTACCCGGGGAACAGGGTGTCTTGAAAGTATTGCCAGAATAAAAGAGATAGTCTTATCTGATGTCTCCCGTCACACATACAAACCTGTCTGCTGCTGATCGACCTTTGGCGTTGCGTGCTCGCTGCGACTTACAAGTCGTGCCCGTCATGTATGCGGGGCAGTCGGCTTATGTTGTCAAAGATCCTTTGACACTGGAGATGTTCCACCTCACAGCTACCGAACACTTTCTGCTTGAGTCGCTTGATGCTACCACATCGCTTCGTATGCTGCGGCAAGAATTTCAAAAACGATTTGCACCGCAGCGAATAAACCTTGAGGTTTTGCAACAGGGTCTGAATCAGTTATACAACCAAGGTTTGTTATTGAGTACGGCTAGTGGACAGGGAGAGCAACTCAGGGAACGTGGCCAGCGCCAATTGCATCAGCAGCGAATACAAAGCCTGATGAGTTTGTTATCTTTTCGTCTAGGTAGTTTTGATGCAACGCGTTGGATCGATACTTTGCATGCTCGTATTCGTTGGATTTTTTCCTGGCCAGCGCTTGTGGGTGTTTTGATCCTTGTTTTCTATGTGGCGGCATTGTTGCTGGCAAAGGGTGGCACCGTGGTTGAACACCTTCCCGGACTGCTCGAAAGTATGCAGGAACTGGCCCAACCCAGGTACTGGTTCCTTTGGCTGGGGACGATTGCACTCGTTAAAGTACTGCATGAATTAGCACATGCGGTGACATGTCAACAGATGGGCGGACGTTGTCATGAAATAGGAGTATTGCTGCTGGCTTGTCTGCCATGTCTGTATTGCGATGTTTCGGATGTCTGGCGTTTGCCGTCGAAGTGGCGGCGGATTGCGGTCTCATCTGCTGGCATGCTTGTCGAATTCGTACTTGCCCTATCGGCGTTTGTTGTTTGGTGGCATACGCAGCCTGGCCTGCTGCATACGTGGTGTTTTAGTATTGTGGTGGTCTGCTCGGTGGGGACATTCTTAGTCAACGCAAATCCGCTCTTGCGCTACGATGGTTACTATATTCTGTCCGACCTGGTCGAAGTGCCCAATTTAGCCAGCCGAGCACAAGGGCTTTTGCCTACAAAAGTGCAGCGCTGGCTTTTAGGTCAGCTACAAGCAGAGGATACCTTGCTCACTCCGCAACAGCGGCGAGGCATGTTGTTTTTTGCAATTGCAGCACGTATCTATTTATTATTTGTGTTGTTGGGAATCTTTGCCGTACTACTCGTTTGGGCACGTCCCTATCACGCCGAGAATCTTGTCTACACGTTGGGAGTCTTTACTGTGGCGGGTATCTTATTTAGTCCATTGAAGACAATCTGGCGTTTGGCAAGCAACCCTACGGTACAATCTCGGTTGCGCTGGAGACGTGTTGGACTACTGCTTGTAGGTGTGTTCGCAGTGATTGGATTGTTGCTATTCTGGCCAATCAATCAATCGGTGACCGGTTATGCAGTATTTATTCCTTCTAAAGGACAAACGGTCTATGCTACCGCTGCAGGTGAATTGCAATATGCTGTTCACCCAGGGGCACACGTCCAAGCCGGTGATGTTTTGGCCCGCTTATCAAGCTCTGAAAACAAATTGGCGTTGGAGCGTCAAAAGGGTGAATACGAAGTACGTCGCATCCATTACGAACAGTTGGGTGCGTTGCGGGCTTGGAATAAACAATCATCCCAACAATTGCCTACAGCTCGGGTAGCCTTGGAGAACGCCCAAGCCCAACTGGAGGAGCTATGCCAGAAAGCAGAACAACTCACTCTGCGGGCTTCGAGATCAGGGACTGTGATTGCACCTCCACCTATCGAAAACGAAAACTTTGGCAGTGATCGATTGCCTACCTGGGGCGGGTTGCCTTTGGACTCTCAAAATATTGGCTGCTGGATTGAACCAGGAACTGTTCTCTGCACGATCGGTGACCCGAAGAACCTGGAAGCGCTCGTTGCCATTTCACAGGACGATATTGCTGAGATAGGACCTGGTCATTCCGTAAGGATCTTGCTTGTCTCAGCCCCCGTGCGTGTGCTAGAAGGTACGGTGATTGAAGTCGCGCACCTCGCTACACTTCAAACAACGGAAGATTCCGCGATTGCTACGGGTAAATACCACCTCGTACAAGTTCAGCTCAATAGGCAAGACCTGAACCTCTTAGCTGGTGCTCGTGGCATTGCCAAAATTGAGGCCCGTCGTAGCACTTTAAGTACCATCAGCTATCGGACTTTACAACAAATGTTGCGTTTGCCATGGTAGACCCATAAAAAGTATGTTGCAATTTTCTACCACAAGTTATCTTTGGAATACGGTATGATTCGCAGCCGATGGGACTTCGAGCCTATCCAAGAATCCTGTAGGGAACGCCCTCTGTGGCGTTCCGAGCATGACTCTTAGTTCAAACCTTGACCAAGAAGACACTATCCTTGACAGAGAGTCCTGAGGGATCTCCGAAATTAGAAATACAAGCCTCGCGAGACTTTACCTCATGGCTGGCGCAGTACCGTTGCAGCTTGTCTTTTATTACCTAGCAGGCAGGAAAGCTGTTTTTTGGTTGGGCTTAAACCGGATGGCTCGCTATCTGCTTTTGAACGCACCTTCAATCGCTGCTTGGGGCTATGGAGTGACGGCCAGACAATCTGGATCAGCTCGCTCTATCAAGTCTGGCGTTTAGAGAACGTGATGTTTGAAGACCCGGACGAAAAAGGTTTCGACCGTCTCTATGTTCCTTAGGTAGGTTACACCACCGGTGATATAGATATCCATGCTGTTTCTGTTGGCGTGGACGGTCGCGTGGTATTTGTCAATACGTTGTTTGGATGTTTGGCAACAGTCAACGAACGGTACAGTTTTGAACCTCTTTGGCAACCTGCATTTTTGAGTAAGTTGTCCGCTGAGGATCGTTGTCATTTTGGCTATGTAGATGTAGAGAGTGGGAAGCTTGAGCCGATAACTTTTTGTCCAGGCTATGCGCGAGGACTGGCATTTAGAGACAACTATGCAGTGGTAGGACTTTCCAAGTGTCGTCAGGAACGAACATTTTCGGTATTGCCTTTGGAAGAGAATCTTTCATTACGAAAAGGCATAGCACGATGTGGTACGTCCCAAATCGCTGGGATTTAAAACGGATGAAATCAGTTCCACAATCTGGCTCGAACAAGATGGGCAGGAAATGCGCTGGATGGCACTGGACGGTTAAAATTCGAGACACGTTCTTGGGTCGCAGATCAGGGCAGAATTAGAATCATGCCTGCTGCAAAACCAACCTCGATAGCACTGGCAGAGAGTTTGAGGGGCCAGCGATGCCAGCGCCACGGATTGCAACTGCCAGGACGGTAATGCCCTAAAGTGTAATTGCAATCACAAGGGCAATTGACAGCCATCCTGTACGGCAAGGCAGGAATCGTAGCAAAGAATCGTCCGGCAGAGATTGCGGGTTGGAAAAAATAACTGCTCGTGTATCCGTAACGCTCGGCATTGAGTTCTTCGAAGTACAAGGGCCGATGCTGCATATGTGTGGCAGACCAATGGTAATCGAATATCATCCAACCAGAAGCCGTGCGTGGATCTTCAATGGGTGGAATCTTATCCTTGCAAATTTCAAAGGCATTGGTAGGGAGTTTGCCAGACGGAAGTCCGATGTCGACTGTAATTGTTGAGAGCGGCGCTGTCGTATAGCAATCTATTCCTGAGAGGTCTGCTGAGTCTGATTCGAGAATTGCTTCTATTTCCTCCACTTTGTTTGCTGGTGAGGAGTCTTCCAGTTCGGCTGGACCCGGGATGGTAAGTTCTTCGGAGAGTGCTCGAAGGGGCTTGCTTTTTTTGGAGGTATTCGCATCGATATATTGGCTTCGCATCAGATAGCCATGTTGCCAATGCACAGCGATCGGCGCAATCGTCGGCATCCCATTCTCAGGCTGGGAGGGTCGTTTCTGGTGTTGCCATGCTGTCACGTCGACAGGCTTGACACTCGATAGTTGGAATGAAAGGAATCGCTCTTGAGAACCCCGTTCTCCTGGCGCCCTTCCACCGACACTATTTTCTTGATCAATCGTATGTGTATGAACTAGTCGTGTGTCCTGTGGTGTGTTTTTTCTGAAGAGGTTTTCTGGCTGGGCGGCGCAAAGTTGATTGCCAATTGGTTGAGAACCAATAGTTGTGACGGCGACCATCACATAGAGACCAGAGTGCCAGGGATAATTCAGCTTTGGCCGTGGCAGGCTAATCTTTGAGCCAGCTATTTTAGGGATGAGGGATTGCATCGGATCGTACTCTTGTATTTCTGGAGAGACCGCAACAGCTGGAATCGGCTATTAGCATCGTGATTCGGCCTCCTACAATCAATTTCTCAAGAAAATTCGCTCTTGCCCGCACGATCCCTGGAAACGTTAGATTCGACAAATTTCCCCCAAGTTTCCAGGTGAGGATAGAAAAAGCACTGTCTTTATAGTCTTTTTGATTTAATCACCATCGGCAGGTGCAATCGTTAAGGTTTCGCTTGTTTGACAAGTTTATAGTTTTGTTCAAATAATCGAATGAGGTGCGCACTCTTTTTAGGATCGGTTATCTGCCCATGGGACTCTTTACACTGCTAGCCCGCTACTGGGGGCCGGTCCGTCGATCGCGACAAGTTTCATGGGATGCTCAGGCACTTGCGCCGCGCCGTTTAGAGCGCCGTCGTGTTCTCGATGCGGCTGGAGCAGGATTGGTATTAGG
>CAWWCC010000026.1:0-21519 GCA_963935315.1 uncultured Planctomycetaceae bacterium
AGTGCTGGACCTGGATGATCTACCACCCGACATGTTTGGCGACGAGTCTTCATCGACAGAAGCCAGTGGTCAAGGATTGAGCGACCTGGTCGGCAAGTCAATTTCTGAGATTGAAGGCATTTTTATTGCTGAGACTCTCAAGTTTACCAGTGGCAATCGCGAAGAAGCAGCCAGTATCTTGGGTATTGGCGAGCGCACTTTGTATCGTAAAATTAAAGAATATAAACTCTAGCATTTTCTGGTTGCATCCCGGGATCTCATAGCACCTATGCCAGACATTTTGCAGCTATCAACGAGCGTGATCAATAAGATCGCCGCAGGAGAAGTTATTGAGCGCCCGGCAAGCGTTGTCAAAGAGCTCGTAGAAAATTCGCTCGATGCTGGTGCGACGCGTATAGACGTTGTGGTGGAGAAGGGTGGTGGAGAACTGCTGCGTATAACAGACAATGGATGTGGTATCGCTGCCGATCAGTTGATGCTGGCAGTGGCAAGTCACGCAACTAGCAAAATTGCCAATGCGGATGATTTATTTCATGTCAAAACGCTCGGATTTCGTGGTGAAGCCCTGGCCTCAATCGCTGCGGTCAGTCGTATGTCTTTGCGAAGCAGGCCCGTTGATTGTGAAGCCGGAGCGGAGCTGGAAATCGTGGGAGGGCAGGCAGAACCGATCCGTCCCGTAGGCTGTCCTGCTGGGACTTTGCTGGAAGTACGCCAACTTTTTTTCAATACTCCCGTCCGTCAAAAATTCTTACGGAAGCCACAGACGGAGCTAGGACATATAACAGAAGCGGTGATTCGTTTGGCGCTGGGGAATCCTCAGACGCACTTTACGCTCACACATGGCAAGCGGCTCGTACATGATCTGCCACCAGTCGAAGATCTTCGTCATCGCGTTGCAGCGCTGTTCGGCGATCAGTTGGCAGGGAACTTGATTGAAATCGATAACCCTTGCGAAGGGATTCGCTTGCATGGGTATGTGGCCAACCCCACGCACAGTCGTAGCAATAATCGCCAACAGTATCTTTTTCTGAACGGCAGGCACATCCGTGATCGGGCGCTCCAACATGCTTTGGGCGAAGCCTATCGCGGGTTACTGCTTACTGGCAGATATCCGATATGTTTTTTAAATTTGGAAATGCCACATGCGCAAGTGGATGTCAATGTGCATCCCTCAAAGCAAGAAGTTCGTTTTCAGGATGGTGGTGCGATTTATAGCCAATTGCTGGGCACTTTGCGCAGCAAGTTTTTGAGTACGGATCTTGTTGCCCGAGGGGATGTGCAGTCGCTCACAGCCCGTGGCAACGAAGATGAAATAGCCCAAAGTACGCCACAAACGAGCGAATTATTTCAATGGGCCAAGCAAGAGTTGGGCAACACATCATCTACGGAATCAAGCACGCCACCCTTTATGGCATTCGACACCCGAGCGGTGGGAGTGCGCGAAGGGCAGCAGTACGCTTCTTCGCCACCCACGATAGCAGAAGAAGCCACAGACCTTGCCTCGGAAGCGAAAGGCACGGACTTCTTGCGTGTTGATCCGACCTCGTCACCTGTGGGTACAGCTCATTTTTCACCTTCGGCTCTGCAAATCCATAATCGATACATTGTGGTCGAGAATGATGAAGGTTTAGAAATTATTGATCAGCATGCGCTACACGAACGGATCCTTTACGAACAACTTCGTGATAAGGTCCTGGCCGGAGAGCTTGAAAGACAGCGTCTCTTGGTGCCGGAGCCCGTCGATCTGGCTGATAGTGAGGCCGCAGCTGTACTGGAGAATCGCGAGATCCTGGCCCGTGTGGGATTGGAGGTAGAACCTTTTGGTGGTCGGGCAGTGCTCGTTTCGGCCTACCCAGCGATGTTGGCCCATCGGAGTCCTACGGAGGTGCTCCGGAGTTTGGTAGAGCAGCTACTTACCGAGGGCAAGAATCCGGGACCGCGAGATGTACTCGATGAATTGATGCATGGAATGGCTTGCAAAGCGGCAGTGAAATACGGTGATCGGTTGACTTTGGAGGAAGTAGCAAGCTTGCTTGCTCAAAGGCATTTGGCTCAGGATCACCACCATTGCCCTCACGGTCGCCCAACAACTTTAGTATTCACGCGTGATCAATTAGACCGGCAATTCAAGCGGATTTGATTTGCTGCTACAATTAAGCACAATGGTGGAAATTGTCATAGCAACCAACCTAAAATACCGATTCCTTACAAACTATCACCCCTGATTGTTACTCATGATCTGTGTTGCAATAGGACGAAGCCGCCACAAGCATATGATGGCCGAACATCGCCATATGGCGGAGCAAGGTGCGCAAATTGTCGAGTTGCGACTTGACTATGTATCCAGCCGAGTGAACATTCGAAGACTGCTATCGGAACGGGGCACGAGCGATTGCAAGGTAATTGTTACTTGTCGTCGCAAAGAGGATGGTGGCAAGTGGTCGGGTACCGAAGAATCTCGTTTGCTCCTGTTGCGTGAAGCGATTGCTGAAGGGGTCGACTACGTCGACTTGGAAGAAGACATTGCTTCGCAGATTCCTCGATTTGGAAAAACAAAGCGCATCATTAGCTACCACAATTTTCGCAAGACACCCGAAGACTTGCGCGAGCTGCATACGAGAATGTGTCAACTCGATCCGGATATCGTAAAACTTGCCACCATGGCAAATGATCCACACGATAACCTGCGCATGCTGGAAACTATGCAAGAGAGTGAAATACCTACTGCGGGTATGTGCATGGGAGATATGGGGACGCCATCGAGAATACTTTCTGCAAAATTTCGCGCACCCTTTACTTATTCCACTTTTCACCACGAACGCGCTTTGGCTCCAGGACAATTGAGCTACAATCAGATGGTCGATATTTATCGGTGCCAGGACATCGGTCCAGAAACGGATGTCTATGGAGTTATTGCCGATCCAGTTGGACACAGCTTGAGTCCCCACGTTCATAATGCGGCTTTCACGGCGAAGGGAATCAATTCTGTCTACGTGCCATTTCGAGTCCCGCCAGACAATTTACCAAAGTTCATGGAAGATGCTTCTCGTCTGGGAATTCGTGGTTTAAGCGTCACCATTCCTCATAAAGAAGCCATTGCCCATCATTTGACCAAGGTAGATCCTGCAGTAAAAAGTATTGCTGCGGTAAATACAGTGGTTTTTGATGGTTCTGATGTCGTGGGCTATAACACCGACTACAACGCGGCGATGGACTGCATCGAAAATGCTCTGGGGACGATTGGCGCTAAACCAAGCCCGGTCAAAAACAAACGCGTGTTGATTTTAGGTGCGGGTGGGGTGGCACGTCCGATTGTCTATGGCCTCAAAAGTCGTGGAGCATTGGTATCCATTGCTTCGCGTACCAGGCAGCGAAGCGATCGCCTGGCCAATGCCTTTGATTGTAAGGCCATTGATTGGGAGGCCAGGCAGCGTGTGCAGTGCGACATCTTAATTAACTGTACACCGATTGGCATGCATCCGAATGTCGATGATTCTCCAGTCAGCAAGACTTTTCTTAAGCACTCCATGCTGCTGTTCGATACAGTCTACAATCCCGAGTCGACACTCCTGATAAAAGATGCTCGTTCACGAAACTGCCAGACAATAACGGGTGTCGAGATGTTCGAACGGCAGGCCATGTTGCAATTCTTTCTGTTTACACGGCAGGAGGCACCCCCGGGGTTAATGCGTGAAGTGCTTAAAAAGACCATTGGCCCAATTGGTGGGAGAATTTAGGCGAGCCCGAAGTTTTGCCTGCTCTGGTTGCAGCTTCTTCTGTAAATGGGGGCTCCTGGCAAATGGGTCTCTGGCAAATGGGCCTAGTCGGGCCATATTTTGCTTCGACTTTGGCACTGCGGCCCGCGGCCTGGCCGTGGTCGCCTCCACGTATCCCAATGGTCCAGGGTTACGAGCTTGTCGAGCTACCCTTGGGGATTCGTTTCAATCCGTATGCTTACCCCGTCCTGGTTACACACTCGAGTTGTGGTGCAATGCTTGTGTAACCCTTTCAGGGTAAGCTGCTAGCGATGGGTATTCCCAGGGTGCCCCGGCAAGCCGACGAACCCTGGGCTTTGAATGTAAAACCCCTGCGGGGTAAAGAATTTTGTGTCAACTCAAGAACTTGGAATGACTGTCATTTTATATGAGGTAGTTTGTTGGTCATTTGGTAGTTCCAAGTTCGGTTCGGAAAACGCTGTCTCGACTGAGCCGTAGGCGGGTAAAATATCCGGGCTAGAGACCTCAGGGAAGAAACGGTAGGCTGGAAGCTTGGATTCCCCATTGTCGAAACCGACCCTTTTCGAATGACTTCTCCAACAATTGCTCTGATTGGTTACCGTGGCTCGGGTAAAACCACCATTGCGCAGTTATTGTCCAGGCAATTGGGATGGGATTGGGTAGATGCGGATGTAGAGATCGAGCTACAAGCAGGAAAGTCGATAGCGACGATTTTTGCAGAAGCGGGCGAAACATTTTTTCGAGACCTGGAGGTGGCTGTGGTGGCCAATTTATGCCAGCGCGAAAAATGTGTCTTGGCCCTGGGGGGAGGAGCAGTTTTGCGAGCAGAAAACCGACGTTGTCTTGCCGATTGTCAGGCCATTATCTGGCTGAAAGCTTCTGAGGAGGCAATTTTTAATAGGATTTCGGCCGATCCTACAAGTTCAGATCGGCGTCCTAACCTGACTAATCGTGGCGGTCGGAACGAAATCCAGCAGTTGCTTGCTGAGCGGGAGCCTATTTATGCGTCCTGTGCTACGTTGGTGGTCGATACCGAGAATAAGGTCCCTGCCAGGATTGTCGAGGAAATTATCTCGGCAATGCGAGGCTAGATTGGCTAGATCCGGTTTCCCTACACGTTGGTATCCCAAGGCGGTAAAGAGGAGTTTTGAAACCGTATCTAGCGTATGTAATATTTGAAAATATTACTTGAATTGAATAGACACAAATTTTCGCCCACTATCCCTTTCGCGATTTGTTGCATGGCCTTGCTTGCTGCGCTCCCTCTATCGACCTGCCTGGCGGCTGTCTTTCTAGGCGGCATACTACTTGGATCGCTCGTGAATTGGGCCATTTATCGGCTGGCCTGGAATCCGCGTGAGATTTCTCCTTGGGGACCGACACCAACGGATGCTCCACCACGTTGCTGGAGAGATCGCATCCCGGTTTTGGGTTGGCTAGGTTTGCGACGCGAGCGCAAGATTCATGGCGACATTTTCTGGGTTCGTCCTCTGATGATTGAGTTGATGCTCGGACTGGGGCTTGCTGCCCTTTATTGGTGGGAAAATGTCGAATTGGGATTGATCTTACCTCAAATCAACGCATTTCCATTTCCCTTTCAGATAGCAAATGCGCCCGGAATTGTTCCTGCCTGGGTAACGCATCAAGGTTTTATTGCGCATGCAGTTCTGATCGTGTTGATGACATCAGCAAGCTTTATTGACATCGACGAAAAAATTATCCCCGATGAGATTACTGTACCAGGTACCCTACTAGGACTTGCCTTGGCAACGATACTTCCACTGAGTTTGTTGCCGCACATTGCCTTGCGCTCATTGCCTCCTGCTGTAGGAGTTCCAGTGACCATTCCTGAGGTAGCCCTTCCTCAAGGCGCACTTTTTTTTGCCGAGCCTGTTACTCTGACGTGCCCGAATCTTTGGCCAAGCCAGTTGGAGGGAGCGCCGAATTGGAAATCGCTAGTGATCGGACAGGCTTGTTGGTGGTTCTGGTGTTTTGCCATCGCACCTCGAATTTGGCGAGGGCGGCACGGCCCTGCACGTGCCCTGCAGCTCATCGCTCGTCGTGTTGGACGTGAGCTAACTCGTGTGCCTCTGGGTTTTATCGCCTGGTCAGGAAGTCTCGCAATTGCAGCCATCTGGTGGTGGGGTGAAGCGGCTTGGGTTAGTTTGTTAACTTCACTCATCGGATTGGCTGTCAGTGGCGGACTTATTTGGATCGTTCGCATAGTAGGCACCGTGGCCCTGGGTCGCGAAGCGATGGGATTTGGTGATGTCACACTGATGATGATGGTGGGAACTTTTTTGGGATGGCAGGCAGGTGTCCTGATATTTTTCATCTCACCCTTTGCCGGGCTTATCGTGGGATTGGTTCAAGCCGTAACACGTCGAGACGATGTGATTCCCTACGGCCCATTTCTTTGCTTGGGCAGCCTGCTCGTAATGATCATGTGGCCTACAGTATGGAATATGGGAATGCAGGACCTTTTCCACGTGGGTTGGTTGGTTCCCGTGGTTCTGGCCGTCTGTTTTGTGTCGTTGTTTGGTTTGCTTGGAATCTGGCAACAGATAAAGACAAGGATTTTTTGAATGCTATTTGCCAGGGTTTATGATCGGTTTGAAAGATGCCATACGCTTCGCCAAGGTCGTTTTGGGGTGATCGAAACGTCTGCAGGTCGATTGGACACGATTACCATAAAGTCTTGGCCCAAATTGTTGGCATGGCCAGGCTCTGGCCGGTGCGGTCTTCTTACCACGTGCGGGGTACAGCCGACCGTTGTGGGCTGTACTATAATCAGCCATGGTTCTGCCCCAACTATCTGGCACTGAAAACAGGTGGTTTCAAGCCAAGGGACTTCCTGCGCGACCTTCCTTGCCGCGATCAACATCCTTGATGCAATTGCCGAGTTAAAACAAAGCGACACAATTCTTTGTGATGCGTTTAATAGCCGCCTTTCGGATCGTTTTATGAAACGCATGGGCTGGCAGCCACATAAACCGAAGCGGTGGCATCGGAATTACATCAAGAGGTTTTATGGCAACTATCCACAGAGCAGGATGCGGGCGATTCACTCGGATTCCAGCACCCGCATACTGAAACCCGAAAACCATGCATCCGCGCAACAATGCTAGAGAAGCTAGCAGTGGTTCGCACCCACCTTTATTAGTTTGATCTTGCAGTTCCTGCCGGTGCTTGCTACGTTCCCGGCCCTGCGCGGGCCATTCGATGCGTCTGCCGGTCTTTATCAAGTGTCTATTCACACCAAAATAGTACTACGGATCACTCCTGTGCTTCGAGCCACCACAGCCCTTGGACTCGTGCTACTCACTTCTACCAGTGGGTGCGGCCGCCTTGTCTACACTCCGAAAAATCAGAACGCAAACACGGCACGGCAAATGCAGTTGGTGGCTCAACAAAGCCAGGAGTATCAAAGCCGTGCCCAATCATTGGACAAAGATAATCAGGAGCTTGAATCCCTGCTGGCTCAATCACGTCAACAAATTCAGTTGTTGACTAACGAGGTCAACGCAACGCGGGACCAATTGCGAACTACGACGGACCAGCTTTTGGCATTGCGTGAAGATAATAGCCAACTTCAAAATAAAACTTCAGCCCTGGTTGCCTCCGCTCAGCAGCGTGCCAGCGGGGAGATTCGAGCCAACAACAGTCTGCTGAAGAATATTACACTCGACCATATACCGGGCGTGACTGTCCGCCAGGATGGGGATGTGGTTCGGGTAGAGGTTCCTAGCGATCAGATCTTTATGCCAGGTAGCCCTTATTTAAAAAATGGTGCCGAACAACTAATTCAAAGCGTGGCGACGGATTTGCGCCGAAACTTTCCCAGTAATATTATTGGCATCGAAGGCCACACAGACGATTCACAGACACATTCACAGCAGTATCCAAGTAATCATCACCTTTCGGCTGCCCAGGCACTTTCTACGTACAACACCCTTGTGGATCGAAAAATATTACCTGCCCAGCAGGTATTCGTGATTGGGCACGGTTCTAACCATCCCGTGGTCTCCAATGCCACAGATTCTGGTAAGGCTCGCAACCGGCGTTTGGAATTGGTAGTTTATCCCGAGCGGATTGCCAGTCGTTAACCGCCTGAGCTGTGCTTGTCTTTGTGCTTATGGTGTCTGCATTTTTACGACACGGTGCAAACGGTAGTTCCCAATGCAAAGTTTACTATTCTGCGTTAGAATACTTTGAACTCACGGACCTTGGGACGTGTCCTGGCTGGTGAAAGGGCGTTGCTGGAATGGGGTTATGGTAGAAATTCCCCTTGTTAGACACGGTATGCTGCAGGATAAGGTGGACTGCTAGGCTCTTATTCGAGGACAGAACTTGGGTGCGTAACTATTGTCCCCAAAACTAGAATCTCCTTACCAGAATCTCCTTATTGGGATTCCAGTTTGGGGCTCCTTCATTGGATGCTATCCATGATTGCGATTATCGATTACCAAATGGGAAACCTGCGGAGTGTTCAAAAGGGGTTTGAACGCGTGGGGCACACTGCGACGATTACCAGTGATCCGGAAACACTCATGGCTGCGAGCAAACTGGTGCTGCCAGGAGTAGGCGCGTTTGCAGATGCAATTGCTGAACTTGATCGCCGTGGTCTGATTCCACTCATCCGTGCAGCGATCGACGAAGGAAAGCCATTCTTAGGGATTTGTCTCGGACTTCAATTGCTTTTCGAGCGGAGTTATGAGGATGGCGATCACGAAGGGTTGGGAATTCTACCTGGGGAAGTCAGGCAATTTAAGGTTCCTGCAGAGCTAAAAGTGCCCCATATGGGCTGGAATCAAGTGTATTCTCAGACTCCATCCCCCATCTTCCATGGTATCGAAGATGGATCCCATTTTTATTTTGTTCACTCCTATTATGTGGTGCCAACCGACAAATGTGTGGTGGCAGGTGAAACGGCATATCCAGACCCGTTTTGCTCAATGATCTGGAGAGACAATCTGTACGCCACGCAATTCCACCCCGAAAAAAGCCAAAGCGCGGGTCTCCAGGTGCTGCAAAATTTTGCGGAACTTGCCTAAGGCCACTTTCTGAAATACGTGTGGATCCGAGTGCTTAAGGAAGCTCAGAAATTACATGGTCCGCTGGCATACGGTATGGGAATAAGCGAATTGCTCTTGTTATCCGCTAGATGAAAAAGTGACGGACTCCTCTCGTGCGAGAGCACTCTTTTGTCTCTCTGACAGAACGCCGGCTGGTTGAAAAGTCCGCCATGGTATGCGATATTTGTGGCTTGTAACTTGTCTTTTTTACGCATACACCCCTGGTGAAACAGTATGCAGATATGGCCTGCCATCGATCTTTTGGGCGGAAAATGTGTCCGCTTGAAACAAGGTGACTATCAGCGTGAAACTGTTTTTTCCGACGATCCCGTTGCCGTGGCCCGACAATTTCAGGACCAGGGTGCACAGCATTTGCATCTGGTTGACCTTGATGGGGCACGGGAAGGTAAGCCAGTTAATTTGGAGGTTGTGCGTCAAATTGTCGCTGCGGTAGATATGGAGTGCGAGTTGGGTGGCGGTATCCGCGAAGAGGAGAGTATTTCGGAGCTTTTGCAAATCGGTCTCAATCGATTGGTTCTTGGTACCTCCGCGCTCAAACGGGCAGATTGGTTTCGTACAATGTGCAGACAGTATCCCCTACAGTTGGTATTGGGCATCGATGCCCGCAATGGCATGGTTGCTACGGACGGCTGGTTAGAAACTAGCTCGACACCTGCCACAACATTGGCAGATGACTTTTGCGATGTACCGCTTGCCGCGATTGTTTACACAGACATCGCTACAGACGGCATGATGCAAGGACCTAATGTTGAGGCCATGGCTGAAATGCAAGCTCATGTCGATGTCCCCGTGGTTGCATCGGGTGGAGTGACAACTGCCAGCAATGTGAGTCAACTTGCGAGTGCCGGATTGTCGGGCGCCATCATAGGTCGGTCGCTTTACGAAGAAAAAATTACAATTCAAGCAGCGTTGGAGGCAGTTCGTCCGTGACCCATTTTGCCTTACCCGCTAAATCACAGTGTTCAGCAAGATATCATCCAAATGCAGTTAGTCATGAGCGAGCAGCCAATAGCTAAATCAAGGAGTCGACATGACCAGAAATATTGAGGAGATTCGAAATATCGCTGTTTGCGGGCACGGTGGTGCCGGCAAAACAACACTCGTGGACCAATTGCTGGTACAAAGCGGTGCCGTGAATTCCAAACCGAGTGTCGATGCCGGTACGAGTATTTGTGACTTTGACGAAGAAGAGAAGCATCACAAGCACTCCATCGAAGCAACGGTCGTCCATTGTGATCATGCAGGCAAGCATTTTAATCTCATTGACACACCTGGCTATCCAGATCTTGTGGGCCAGATGATTGGATCGCTCCGCGCAGTAGAGACGGCTCTGATTGTGGTTGATGCACATTCTGGTATCAAGGTAAACACGCGACGTGCCTGGGCCGAAGCTGGCAAGGCCGGCTGTGGACGGATTGTCGTATTGACGAAGCTGGACACGGACAATATTGACTTTGCGGATCTAGTGGATTCGATCAAAGAAGTGTTTGGCAGTAGTTGTGCGTTACTCAATGTGCCCATTGGCCTGGGTGATTCGCTAAGCGGTTTAGCCAGCACTTTGCAAGTCCCGGACAATACGGATGGGGCCGCGATTGATCTTGCAGAAATAAATGAATCGCTGGTCGAATCAATCATTGAAGTTGACGAAGGTGTTATGGAGCGCTACTTCGAAGGAGAGCTCCCTTCTGCCGAAGAATTGAGCAAGCTGATGGTTCAGGCCATCGCGACCGGTTCGTTAACGCCCATTGTATGTGTCTCCACAAAAAAAGAGATTGGCGTCACGGAACTGATGGACACATTAGCCAGCGCTGCGTTGCCACCCTCGATCCTGCCACGAACGGGCACAAAAGCGGGTGATACGGTTACGCTAAAGCCAGACGCCAGCGCACCTTTGTCAGCGCAGGTATTTAAAACACGGATTGATCCATTTGTCCAAAAGCTTAGTTTTATTCGTGTCTACTCGGGCACGCTCAAAAAAGATTCTACCGTTGAGTCACCTGGTGCCCGCAAGGGAATTAAGTTGGGGCCTTTGCTGGAGGTTCAAGGCAATGACACGAGCCCGATTGACGATGCGGGTCCGGGTGAAATTGTGGCCGTAGCCAAATGCGAAGAGTTGCATACCGGCACATCGATCGGTGAAGTGGAATTACCACCAATCAATTACCCCACGCCGATGGTTGGACTCGCGGTTGCTCCAAAAAGCCGAGGGGATGAGGTCAAACTATCGGGAGCGTTGCATAAGATTACCGAAGAAGATCCAACGATCCATCTAGATCATGACCCGGAGACCAAAGAAATGGTTCTCACTGGGATGAGCGAACTGCATTTGATGTTGATCCAAGAAAGGCTAAAACGGCGCGATAAGGTTGAAGTCGATACGAGAGAACCCAAAATTCCGTATCGCGAAACAATTCAAAACAATGCCGAAGGAAGTTACCGCCACAAAAAACAATCTGGTGGAGCAGGGCAGTTCGCCGAGGTTCATGCCAGGATCTATCCTTTCCCAGAAGGTACGGTTCCTGATGAGTTCGCCAACAAAAGTCGTTTTCCGCAGATGAAAAAAACGCACTACCATGAAAACAGCAATTTTCTCTGGGTCGACTCGGTGGTGGGCGCTTCGATTCCAGGCAACTTTATGCCCGCGGTTGAAAAGGGTTTTTTAGAACGTCTTAAGCAAGGTGTTGTGGCCGGCTATCCAATACAAAATGTGTGTGTTGAAGTCCATTACGGTAAAGATCACCCGGTCGATAGCAATGAAACGGCTTTTAAAATGGCTTCGAGTAAAGTGTTTGCCCAAATATTTAAGGATGCCAAGCCATCGCTTTTGGAACCGGTAGTCAACATGCACATTACGGTTCCCAGTGATAATGTAGGTGATGTATCCAGTGATCTCTCAGGACGACGTGGTCAGATGGTTGGAATGGAGACCGCCGGAGGTGGTATGACCACTGTCGAGGCAAAAGCACCACTGGGTGAAGTCTCGACTTATGCCCGCACTCTTTCTTCGATGACTGGAGGCCAGGGCAGTTATGCCATGGAGTTTTCTCACTACGATGTTGTACCCGGCAATGTGCAACAGGAGATCATATCGAAGGCCAAACTTAAGGATGATGAAGACTAGGGATCTCTAGCGGGATGGGACTATTAACTTGGTTTGCTGAAAGTAGGCATGATAGGCAGGTATGGGGGGACATTTCCTCTGCCAATTGGATGCTTGCAATGACTCTCTGGCGAAGTGCGAATTTGGTTAGTGATACACGACGTCTCAACAGTTTTCTTGTGGTCGAAAGCAGCCCCACAAGCCTCGCTAGCTAGTGCTTTCTCCACCCGGAGACGAGTTGGATCCCACGTCATGCAGTAAAGACGCATCCCTTGTTTTTATGGGGATATTCCCCAGTCGGCAATGCTCATATGCGTTAAATGCCCAGTGAGACGTTTTTGAGAGTCTCTTGCTATCTGGTGGTCCCGAGCTTATATTTTTATTGTTGCGATGAATCGCAACGAGCAGCGATGAAAAGGCTCCCGTACGGTTGGATTGCTTGGTAAGTTAATTGACCTGTTGGGAGTCCTGCCATCATGCCGCACAATTCGTTGTTGTGGTCTTTTCACGAACGCCTCACACTTTTTTTGTGGTTTACTGCTCCCCTTTTTTTTCGAGTCGGTGATATGCTTTGTGAAAAGTGATTTCGCCACCCAGGTTTTAGTTTTGTGGAGGCAGCAATGCCAGAAGGTAAGATTAAGAAGCTGTTAACGGACAAAGGTTTTGGATTCATCGAGGGAGAACGGGGTGACCTGTTTTTTCACCACTCAGAAATCCAAGGGACCACGATCGAACAATTGGGCGAAGGCCAAGTCGTCGAATATGAAGTAGGCCAAGGGAAAAAAGGCCCTTGCGCGGTTTCTGTACGAGTAGTCGAGCAAACCGCTTAACTCGCTATTCAAGGCGAGTGAGTCAAGGCGAGTGAGATAACACGAGGTATAACACGACACAAGCGCCCCTCGATCAAATGGTCGAGGGGCGTTTTTTTATTCAGTGATCATTGTGGTGTTTTAGAATACCTCGAATTGGTATGCCATGGATAGTAATAACCATCTGGGCATTCGCATGGCTAAGATGTGTTTTTAAGCTAAAAAATGTATGGTCGCAATTAGGCCAAACGTTTTACAATACCTCACTTCGAACGCGATGTAGCGGTGGGTAAATCAGATCATCCATCCATTGTAGAAGGCAGGGACGGAAGCATGCACAGAATGCGCTATTCATTGATAACGGGGCTCCTGGTAATTGCCTGCTACCCTATGTTTGCTACAGCGTTTGTTACTGCGGCGGACGGACCTTGGCCCCAATGGTTAGGACCCCATCGAGACGGTATTTCTACAGAAACAGGGCTCTTGCAAACATGGGCTCCCGAGGGGCCCCCACGCCAGTGGTTGTACGAGAATTGCGGACTGGGCTACTCAGGGCCAGCCATAGTTGGAGATCGTCTATTCATCCTGGGTACGCGTGAGGATCAAGAGCAACTCCTTTGCCTGGATACGACGCAGCGCGGAAAAGAGTTATGGTACACCCCGTTAGGCCCCGTTTATGAAAATAATTGGGGTGACGGCCCACGATCGACACCGATTGTCGAAGGCGAATTCGTCTACGCGCTAGCAGCAGAAGGCAATCTCAGTTGTTTACGAATTCAAGATGGTAGCATCGTCTGGAAAAAATCGATGCAGGAATATGGAGGGAAGATTCCCGCATGGGGATACAGCGAATCACCATTCATTTATCAAGAGAAAATAATTTGCACTCCAGGTGGGAAGGACGGAGCTATCGTCGCTCTGGATAAATCGACGGGCGAGTTTCTTTGGCAAATACCTGAACTTACGGATACGGCGCACTACTCCTCAATCATTGTTGCAGAACAAAATGGTCGAGCAATTGGTGTCCAGTTGCTGGCTAGCCAACTGGTCGGATTTAACCTTTCGGATGGGGAATTATTGTGGACGGTGCCTTGGGGGGGGCATGTTGCAGTGGTACCAACACCCATTGCTTGGGAAAACTATATTTATGTTACCTCAGGATATGGCGCAGGATGCATGCTGGTTAGTTTAAACGACGACTTTTCAGCAGAACCGGTCTATGAAGGGAATAAGCTTGTCACGAATCACCATGGAGGAGTGCTGCGTCTTGGACAGAGCATTTTTGGTTATTCGGACGGCAAGGGATGGGTGTGCCAAGATCTGCTCAGTGGCGAGAAGAATTGGCAGAATAAGAAAGAGTTGGGAAAAGGGGCGATAGCTTACGCAGACCAGCGGTTTTATTGTCTCAGTGAAAATGAAGGAGAAGTTGTCCTGATTGCTGCCTCGGAGGAGGACTGGATTGAGCATGGCCGCTTTACACTAGAACCTCAGACAGAACTACGCAAACCCTCCGGCAAGATTTGGACACACCCGGTAATCGCTGGGGGGCGTCTCTACCTTCGCGATCAGGAACTCTTGTTTTGTTTTGATATCCGCGAGAAGCAGTGATCTACCGTCGGTATTCCAAACCGAATTGCAGACCGTGAAAAAAGAGTGTGCTGGGGTTTAAGCCTGGGTTGAGCGAAGCGGTAAGACCTTCGCCAATTCCATCTAGAGCCATCACCTGATAGCCACTGCGAAGGGCGATACACGGATTGATTCTTAAAACGCCAGACACTCCGGCTTCTCTGTCAGGCAATTGTTGCGTGGGCTGCCCAAATTGACAGGCATGCTGGCAAGAAGTTTATAGTATCCCGGAGAGAATTGCCAAAAAGGCGTCAATTTGCTCGTCGGTGCCAACCGTAATACGAAGCCCATCACCCCAGTCTGGGTAGTTCATATAGCGGACCAGGATACCCTGGTTCTTGAGCTGCTGGTAGAGTTGCTGCGATTCTTGCTGGGGATGACGGCACCAGACAAAATTGGCATGCGAAGGAACACATTCAAACCCCAGCCTTTGCAATTCCTGGGTGACTCGCTCACGGGTGGCTAGAATTGCTGTTCGCGTTTCTTCAAACCAGGTACGATCATCAATGGCTGCTGTGGCGCCAGCAATCGAGAGCGCATCGCAGTTATAAGAATCTTTAACCTTGGCGAGTTCACGAATAATTTGTGGCTGGGCGACAAGATAACCAAATCGCAAGCCGGCTAGCGCGTACGACTTGCTCAAGGTCCGTGAGACCATCACTTTTTCGTTTTCAGCTACGAGCGCCATACAATTCGTATCTGCAAAGTCGGCATATGCCTCGTCGACCAGCAAGGGGCAGGGCAGGGCGTTGGCTATTTCGGCCACCTCTGCTGACAAAATCACGGTTCCAGACGGACTGTTCGGGTTCGCCAGATAGGTGAGTCGTAAGCGATCATGCACGGCTGTAAAATCGTCTCCCAGAGACCAATCGTTTTTAAAATTGACGATATCGCATGTTGCTCCTTGAATGGATGCCAATGTTTCGTAGAGCACATAACTCGGATTGGGAAAACGCACCAGATCGTTGGTATCAACAAAGGCACGTGTAAGGATTGTAAGAATGTCGTCGCTTCCGTTTCCACACAGAATCCAATTGGGGTCTATGTCGGGGATTTCACTGCGATGCAAATCGGCGACACGTGTGCGAAATGCCATGGCTTGAGGGTCAGGGTACTTTTGCAGGCCCATTTGGCAAATGCGTCCGATCGAAGCTTTTACTTTCGGAGAACAAGCATAGGGATTCTCATTCGTATTGAGTTTGATTAACTTCGACCCCTGGGGTTGTTCTCCGGGGACATAGCCAGTCATAGCAGCAATATTGGCACGAATATAATTCATAAGGTTTGGTAATTACAAAGGAGTCGAAAGGTTGCAAATGAAGGATTGGGAATTATCGATCTTACGCTCCAATCAGCAACCACTCTAGTGGATGCCCGATGGGAGGGTACGAATCGAAGGGTAAGGGCAAGCGTCCAGGGAATAGCAGAGATCAATCCGTCTGTGAAATAAGTCCTCGATGAAATGAGAATGTTTGTTGGGCCCGATATTTCCTGAGGAACTGCGTTCATTCCTGCTTTTCACGAAGTTCTTTCAAACGCATGGAAACACTATTTGCATGTCCCGTCAATCCTTCTTCATTGGCCATATGGATTGCGTCCTCAGCAACTTCCTTGAAACTAGCCTTGTCAAAGTGGATGACACTGCCCGATCGCAAAAAGTCGTTGGAGCATAAACCGCTTGCAAAACGAGCAGTCGCCCCGGTGGGTAATACGTGCGATGGTCCTGCGACATAATCACCAATGGCTACGGGGCTGTAGGGACCTATGAAAATTGCCCCTGCATGGCGGATCATGGGAAGCAGTTTTTCGGCATCTTCGCAGGCCAGGTGCAAATGTTCGGTCGCCAGTTGATTGGCAATCTCAACCGCTTCGTCAGGGTCCTGGACCCGGAGGAGAGCTCCATAGGATTGCAAGGATTGTCTGGCTAACTCACCCCGCTGAAGCCCAGCCAATTGTTTGTTCAGTTCGTCTTCTACTTGATCCAGCAGTGGCTGATGCCAGGTAATGAGGACACTTGAGCCGGGGGCATGTTCGGCCTGTGCAATCAAATCCGATGCAGCAAATGCTGGATTGGTACTTTCGTCGGCGATCACGATGACTTCGCTTGGGCCTGCAATGGAGTCGATGGCAACATCGCCATACACGAGTTTTTTTGCCAGTGCTACAAAAAGGTTGCCAGGGCCAACAATTTTGTCTACGGGGGGCATGCCCTCGACGCCGTAAGCAAGCGCCGCAACGCCTTGGGCTCCTCCCACCCGATAGACTTCACGAATCCCCAGCTCATGGCAGGTGGCCAACAGGTTTTCGTTGTAAGATCCAAAATCTGTGGGCGGTGCGATCACGACGAGTTCATGGACACCGGCAGCACGAGCCGGCAAAGCGGTCATCAATACCGTAGAGGGATAAGCTGCCGCACCCCCTGGCACGCATAAGCCCACACGCTGGAGAGGGACGTACCGTTGCGTGAGGTACCCTCCTTGAGGAACATCCACGGTAACATTTTGATGCAGAAGTGCCTCTTGATAGCGCAGTATATTTTCAGAAATACGTTGTATGGTTGCCAAAAAATCTGGTGAGGCATTGGCGTGGGCGTCTGCCAATTCTGAAGTCGTGACCCGTAAGGTAGCACCCGTAAGCTCGGCATCATCGAGCTTGGCCGTATACTCCAGTAAAGCATCTAAGCCCCGAGATTTAACGTCGTTGCAAATGCGCTCAACGGATTGTTGTGGCGAGAGAGGCTCGCCAAAAACTTCAATGGTCTTCTGGCGTCCTGCCTCACTAACAATATCGCCAGCCGGTGAAAGTTTTTGTCGGAGGGAGGCTATCTTCTGAGATGCTCCAGGCGAACGGGTGTCGATGATTTGCAAGTTGAGGGCTGAGGACATGGGATTATTGGAATTGTGGGTGGCGTGTGATATGTTTGTGAATCTCTTCATTGTCTCAGGAGTTGATAAAAATGAAAGGTGCCTCATTGATTCGTATTGATTTAGCCAGCGATACGCTCACCAAGCCTACTCCGGGTATGCGCGAGGCAATTGCCTCTGCTGAGGTGGGAGACGATGTTCTGTGCGAAGATCCAACAGTGCAAGCACTGGAGTTTCGCATTGCAGAGTTGCTCGGAAAAGAAGCCGCCCTGTTTGTTCCATCGGGTACGATGAGCAATTTGATCGGAATACGCCAGTTTTGTGGTCCAGGCGAGGAATTTCTGGCAGAAGCCAATTGCCACATAATACGCTTTGAACAGGCGTCTTATGCCCAGATTTTTGGCATATCGGCGCAAATGATTCCCAGTGAAAACGGCATTCTCACGCCCGAACACCTGGCTGGAAGAGTGAGCCCCCAGGATATACATTGCTCCCAGACACGCCTGCTGTGTTTAGAAAACACACATAATTATGCGGGAGGTCGTATTCAACCCTATGACACGGTCGAATCCGTTTGCAGCTGGGCTGCCGAAGAAGGTTTAGCATGCCATCTTGACGGCGCAAGACTTTTCAACGCCGTTGTGGCAACGGGAATCCCAGCGCATCAATGGGCGCAAAATTTTGACACGGTGAGCGTCTGTTTCAGCAAAGGTCTGGGGGCTCCTGTTGGATCGGCTTTGTGTGGCACCCAAGAGATTGTGGCTCGCGCTCGCTGGAATCGTAAAGCGATTGGTGGGGCAATGCGACAGGTGGGAATGATCGCTGCAGGTGCCCTGTATGCTTTGGACCATCATATTGAGCGTTTGTCAGAAGATCATCAGAAAGCCCAAGTGCTGGGTCAAGCGGTACAACAGATTGACGGGCTTTCACTGTATAGTGAATCTATAGACACGAATATCGTGATCATTCATGTGAACGAAAAACATGGGACCGCTGCTGAGTTGTGTGCGCGTCTTCTTGAACAGGAAGTTAGAATGCTCCCCTGGGGCCCACAGCTTGTGCGGGCGGTTATGCATATGGACGTTTCACTGGCGGATGTCGAAGAAGCTGCAGCAGCTGTTAAAAACGTGGTTGGATAGGTTGGCTATTGTCCGCGGAAAATCAGCTCGCGGAACGTGGTCCACTCGCTGGGTGACGGTTGGTGGTTTTCTTTGTAAACCAGGTCGGTGATCCACTCATCGGTACGGCGGAGTCGGTTGGCCAGTTGTTCCAGGGCGTTTAGTGCGAGCTTAAAAGCAACAGGATTGCCTGCGGCAGCAAGCGCATCATAGTCTTCGCGCGCGATCCGTAATAATTCCATGTCGGTTATGGCAATGACGTCTGCGGAGTGAGGAGCTGCCTGAAAAAAAGACATTTCACCAAATTGCACATGTGGGCCTAACTCTGCCAGATTCAGCTGGCGCCCTGATTCGGTACGCCGGGTAACCTGGCATCGACCAGACAGAATAAACCATAAGTTACGCAACATTTTTCCCTGTGTGATAAGTTGCTCGCCCGCGTTGACACGTATAGGTTGCGCTAGTGCCAGCACTTGATCACGTTGCTGATCGCTCATTCCCTGGAAAATTTTTAAATGGGCCAAAGATTCAAGTGACATGATTGCCTCTCTCAAGAGGAATTTGGAGTTTTTGAAACAGGTTCCAAACTTTAGGCGCGCCTGGGAGCCGTCACTTTTTTTGGTGACAGTTCGTATTTCCTATCCTACTGTGTTTTTACGTGATGCCTGCCAATACGGTTGCACGTCCAACACGACTAATTCCCAGCATAAATGCTGCTGTACGGAGACTGATATCCCGTTCTCGTGCAAGTTCCCAGGTTTCTTCAAAAGCACACGTCATCACCCGTTCGAGTTCCTGGCGAACCCGATCGAGACCCCAACTATAGTACTGCCGATTCTGCACCCATTCAAAATAACTGACAGTAACACCACCGGCATTGGCCAGAATGTCAGGCAAGATTGTAACGCCACGTTCTGCAAGCATCTCATCCGCATCTGGGCGGACAGGCGCATTGGCTGCCTCAACAATCAGCGGTGCGCGAATCTGCGCTGCATTCTCAGCAGTAATCACACCACCTAAGGCAGCGGGGATCAGCAACTCAACATCGAGTTCGAGAAGCGAATCGTTCGATATTTTTTCGGCCCCGGAAAAACCTTCCAAGGAGTGGCGGTGTTCATTGGCATAGCGGATCGCTTCAGGAATGTTGATGCCATCTTCTTTGTAGTAACCTCCACTCACATCGCTTATGGCGACAATTTTACAATCGGCTGCGTGCAAAAACGTTGCTGCATGGGATCCCACATTGCCAAACCCTTGAATTGCTACGCGCGTGTTTTGAGGACGGTGGCCCAGGCGGCCCACCGTCTTGAGTGAGAGGATTCCCACACCGCGCCCGGTGGCTTCTTCGCGACCGGGAATTCCATAATGCTCAACCGGTTTGCCGGTTACTACACCTGGGTTGAATCCATGGTACTTGTTGTGTTGGTTCATAATCCATGCCATCACCTCAGCATTGGTACCCATATCGGGTGCCGGGATGTCCGTATCGGGTCCAATGACATCATGCAATTCGTCCACAAACTTGCGGGTGATGCGTTCCAGTTCACGTTCGCTAAGTTTACGCACGTCGACCGCTACGCCACCTTTAGCGCCGCCATAAGGAATGTTCACGACAGCCGTTTTCCATGTCATCAGCGACGCCAGGCTGCGAACTTCGTCCAGGTCGACTTCATGATGAAAGCGAAGTCCACCCTTCATCGGGCCCCGTGCGTTGTCATGCTGAACCCGATAGCCGATCAGAGTCTGCAATTCACCATTGTCCATCTCCACTGCAATCTGCACTTGCACCTCACGCTTGGCAGTGAGCAGCAACTTACGCATGTTGTCAGTGAGTTCCAATTGATCGGCAGCCCGATTGAAATAGAGTTCTACGGCTTCAAAAGATTTCATGGTTTACTCGCTTTAGGCAACTGGCTGCTGGCGGTAGACTGAAAGGGCAAGATCCAGAGAGCCTACACCCTAAAGCCTGTGGCCTCAATAAGAAAGATGTGTGGCAACAGACAGCTTGGGAGTAAATTGCCATGTCTGAAAAACCCATTCAAATCAAGGTTGTCAAAGAAACGGTAGCCCAGCGGGCAGCACGTGGCCGGAAATCGGGATTCCCCTGGTGGATGGGTGTGACGCTGGTCGGTGCCTTGCTGGGAATGGGCCTTTTATGGGGTCAATGGGGCTCCCAACCGGACGTAGTTCCTGCGCCACAGCCGGAGAAGAATTTGCCAGTCCAGAAGCAACAGACATTGGATAAAAGCAAAAACTCTTTAGCAGAAAAAGACCCACAGGTAGAAGTTATCGAAGACGATGGCCAGTCGCTTTGGGTATCGCCAACCGAGGGAGATCCGTTGGCATTGAACTATCTTCCCATGGGAACTCAACTTGTTTTGCACTTGAGGACCAAGGAGTTATTGGAACATGCCGAAGGATCCAAGGTGCTGGCTGCCTTAGGACCCTGGGGAGAGAAAGCCCTGGCTCAATTGACACGATTGACTGGCGCGAAGCTTTCAGAAATACATGCCCTCACGCTGGCCGGCTACCTGGCAGAGGAAGGCCATGTCCAATGGGGTGCTCGATTAGAACTCGTTGATTCGTGGGACGAAGCGCATTTGTCACCACGATTGCCTGACAGCAAAAAGGAAAAGCAGGACGACCAAGGGATTCTCAAGTTTGATGGTCGTGCCTGCTTTTTACCAAATAGAAGCTCAGGAAAACTGCTGATTTCGTGTCCGCTTGATGCGCTTGACGAAATCCTGAGAAATGGTGCCGACAACGTTCTGTTTGCGCGCGACATGCAACGACTTATAGATCATACGGATAGCCATCGAATGGTTACGCTTGTATTTCCCAACAAGTTTTTGCAGATAAGCGGAAAAAAAATGATCCACGGCACAGCCGAATCCTTATTGGCAATCTGCAAAGACTTGTTTCGTGACGACTCCTCTGCTGTGGCACTAAGTGCTCATTGGGATGAGGATTTTTTTCTGGAATTGCAATCGGCAGTGAATCTCAATCGGCGGCCGCATGCCTTTGCTTCGGACACCAGAAAACGCATAAGTAAATATTCATCAGTTGCTGAAGATGCCGTGCTTGCACAGCCACACCATACTTATGGCCGCAAGGTAGTAGGGCGTTTTCCGAATATGTTACGCAAGCTAAGCAACTACACTCGTGGTGG
>CAWWCC010000027.1:0-21360 GCA_963935315.1 uncultured Planctomycetaceae bacterium
GTGATTTGGCAGAAATCCTAGACAAAATTGGTCATCTGATACGTGAACGTTTTCAGATTTGGGGCCAAGTGCAGGCACTTACGGGAGAAGGCCGTCTTTCGGGTATCGTACTTCTTGCATTGCCTCCGCTGCTATTTGTCACAGTCTATCGCATGAATCCAGATTACATCCAATTACTGTTTACCGACGACTTGGGTAAGAAAATGCTCATAGCTGGCGTACTAAGTCAGTTGTTCGGTGCTTTAGTTATTCGCAAGATCGTCAACATCCGAGTCTGACATGTCCCTATTGATCGCAAACATGATGTCGTCGCCAGTGGTTATCCAATTAGCCGTAGTAGGCGGCGTAGCTACTATCGTTTGGTGGTTGCTGGACTTATTGGCTTCTAAAAAGCCACGAGCTGAACAGCGATTGCAGGATATTCGCGAGCCAAACACGCACAAATCAGATTTGCTGCGAGACGGGAAAAACAAGTCTGGCACAATGTCTAAAATGCTCGAAAAGGCATCGCCAGCTTTGGCCAAGCCCTTGCAGCCAAAAAGTGATCAGGAAGTAAGCGACACGAAATCGAAGCTCAACCAGGCCGGTTTTCGCGCGGAAAACGCTGCTGAAGTGTTCTGGTCATTGAAGATGATTGGTTTAGTAGGGGGCTTTTTCCTGGGGGGTGGAGCTATTGTCTTGACTCGTGGTTTGGATATTGATTCCATAACCTATGCAGGTGGTATTGCCTTCCTGATGTTCTTTATGCCAGGAATTGTATTGTGGCTTATCACCAAGAGTCGGCAAGATAATATCTTTTATGGGTTGCCCGATGCACTCGACCTAATGGTTGTTTGCGTAGAAGCAGGTTTGGGATTGGATCAGGCCATGCGTAAAGTGGCAGAAGAAATGAAAGATAGCTACCATGTCATTGCCGAAGAATTCAGTCTTTGCAATCTTCAGTTGCAGATGGGACGGGCTCGCAATGATGTCCTCCACGATCTGGGGCTACGAACGGGTGTGGATGACCTGAAAGCTTTGGCAGCAATCTTGATCCAAGCTGACAAGTTTGGTTCGAGTGTGGCTCAAGCACTACGTGTACAGAGCGATTCAATGCGTACACGCCGACGGCAAATGGCGGAAGAAAAGGCAGCCAAAACGGCTGTGAAACTGATTTTCCCGTTAGTGTTGTTCATTTTCCCAGCGATTTTCATCGTACTTGTAGGGCCCGCGGCGATTACGATGGTCAACGAGTTGTTTCCCTCCATACAGAATGGTTGATCTCCAAGCTGCTCTGGGGGGGCTCTGCCGGAGCAGAGTGAGCGTCATTTTCTGGCGTGTGTCTGAGAAGTAAGCGTTTTTTGGATGCTTGCCAAAAACATCAATCACGCCTTGAGCAGAACTATTTCCTCCAGGAAGAAAGAAATTCAGCAAAAGCATCTTCGCTGTAGCTTTCATCTTCTTCGAGTTTAGTCGTGCGCTGTGAGTGCAGCAGGTTGCCATCTTGTTCGAGTACAAAGAAGTGCGGATAGCCTTCAATCTTTGGGTACTGAGCCAGGAATGCTTCTGAGTTATCGCTTGGGTAGGTGACCTTCATCACCAGGAAATTTTGTTCGAGCATTTGGCGAATTTCTTGATTGCTTTCCATGTACTTGCTGATCCGTACGCACCAACTGCACCAGTCTCCACCTACCTGGAGCAAAATGCGTTTGTCTTCGGTCTCTGCACGTTGAATCGTTTTGGATAAATCTTGAAATGGATCCTGGCTCTCACTGTAGTGGTCTACAGAATAGAAAGCTGCTTTGCCCTGCAGAGGTATTTGCGGAGCATTGTCTGTCGGAGAATCCTGGCACCCTATGGCAATGAGCACAGATAAAAAAAAGATCGCATGATAATTTGCACATAGACGATTGTTCATCAGGCCTCTTTCCAATTATGCCTTAGCGTCTTTGTGAGAGATTGCGGTGCTATCCAAAACCTATCTAGCAGGTTAGTGACCCGCCCCCAGTAATCCATACGATCGCAGGGTGCTTCTTACCATCATCAGGGTCGGTTGTGACGTATGCCGCCAAGCGACCTACGGGTGACTCATAACGGATCAATTCGAATTCATTTCCAGTGGGAGAATCAAGGACACTATAAGACTCGCCAGGTTTTACAATTTGCGTGTCAAAGCCTTCTCTCGATTCGCGCAGCGTTTGCTGCGGCATTAACGAAGGCTGGTCAGGGAATAAAATTGGATCTGGAGCCACATTATAGCCAACGACAACAAGGGCAAGAATCAGAACATGTCTTTGCATATCGACTTATAGAGTCCCAAGAAGTCTACTTCGTGTGCCTGCTCAAATAGCATTTTTGACTGCTTCGAACCAGGCGGCCAAGCCTATTGGCGCTTGATGGTATGTCTTCCAGGAATGGAGATTCCCATCGACGACTGCCGGATCATCGACGTAAATTCCCCCCACGGGGTCCACGTCGCGACGACACTTCGTAACGGTTGCGATTTTACGGCCTTTGAGAACACAGTCACCTGTTCCGCCGTCATAGAAAGATGCCGCCAGGAGTTCGACACCATGGCATGTCGAGGCGACTGGAGCATTTTTTTCCATCAGATCAGCGATTTGGAGGCGCAGAGACTCATTGTCTCGAATGTATTCCGGAGCACGGCCCCCACCGAGCATAGCTGCAACGAACCTCTCTCGTTGCTCCCAAGCCTCCTCGAAGGACATGGCGGTAAGAAGATGATACCCCGACATTTCCTGGGTCAAACCATCCCAGCCAGCCGTTTGCTCGTGAAGCACCATAGGATAGACAGTCATCGCTTCTGGTCCAACAAGCACCGGTAAGATGTTTGTTGTCTCTGTAAAGCAACGAATGAAATCGTAGGGCACGGTGATGTCATTTTGCTCACTTGCGGCTCCTACGGGGCAATATACCCATTTGAGTTGTGTTTCATCGAGTCGCCTAGCTTCGGCCTTACCCATCAACATCGCTGTATCGATTGGTGGGAGTACCATCTTTCGGCCTCTTCTGAGTGTTAGTTGCGTTCTTTGGAGGTGATTGCAGTGTACGAAGTTGCGACACCCGAGGAAATCGTCTTCGATCTTCAATCAGCCTTAGCGGTATCGGCCGAAGTTTCACTTGGCGGATAAAACTGGTACGGTAGCGTGGCGAGTGACCTGCCCCCAGGTAAGGTACCAGTGTCTAACTTAGATCAGGGATGGCCTGAAGGCCAGTACCGTTGGCTTGCTGAGGCGTAGCCGAAGCGATCGAACGGGGCTGAATCGCTTCGGGTGCCGGGGGTCGATAACCGAGGCTGCTGTGCGGCCGCGCAGTGTTGCAATACTTTCTCCATCGCTCGATGAGTACCTTGGCTTCAAGTATCGTATCGAACAGTTCCCGATCGAGCAGCTCATCTCGAAGTTTGCCGTTGAAGCTCTCGATATAGCCGTTCTCCCAGGGCCTGCCGCGATAGCACCGACTGCAGGTCGCATCGATGGGCATTCTGGGTAAGTTAGTCCGGTTGATCCAGAAGTGACGTAGTTTATCGACTAAGGCAGACGATATTCACGGTGGATGTGCATTCCTGCCTTGGGGGCAACGTGTTCTCAGTCTCGACATTGTAGGATATTTTGGCCCGTCAAATTAGGACCCCCGTCATGAAGCATATTATTCTTGCGGTTATCTCGCTGTTTGGCTCAATTTTTATGACCCTGGAAGTGAGTGCCCAGCGTGGTGAATGCTCATGCAATCAGGGTTGCTATGCGGGGGTTGGTGAGGCTTGTCGAGCTGGTTTTTACGCCAATGCAACTTGGCCACGAAGTTATATCCCGGCGAGCCGTCGTGCTGTTTGCCAAACCTACGCGGCCATGATTCAGAATGGTTGGAGAAGACAGAATCTGTTAGGGAATTACCATTTTGATGAAAATAGTAATGAGTTGACAGAAGCTGGCAAACTAAAAGTTAATTGGATCTTATCACAGGCCCCGGTAGACCGTCGCAGCATATTTGTGCAGCGTGGTATCAACGAGGCGCAAACAGCAACCCGTATCGCGTCTGTTCATGATCGGGCTGCCAACATGAGTCCGACGATTGGGCATGTTGAGGTGAACGACACGCACCTTGTTGCAGAAGGACATTCGGCCGGTGTTGTCGATTCTATGTTCGTGGGTTTCCAGGCCAATCGTCCTTTGCCAGCTTTGCCCGCTAGTACGGGTTCGGAATCTGGAGAATAACATAATAGCAGGTGATCCCGTCTTTGAAGGGACCCGCCAACCCGCCGGCATGATGCCAGGTGGAGAAAAATGTCAGGGAGGGGAAATCGTGATCAAGCAATGGATTTCAATCTGGGCACTAATTGCAGTGGTCAGTGGCTGCACACTACCAGGGATTCCCGGCAACACACGTTTTGCTCAACAATTGGGGTCTCAACAATTGGCATCCCCTGCCGGCCAACAGCAGGATGTTAGTTTTACGGAACGCGTTGTCAATTATTTAACGCCCGGTAGACCTGCCAGTAATCATGAGCAGCCACGGCAAGCAGTCCAGGTGAATCCGGCCTACAAAAAGCTCGACCCGATATCATTGGGTTATAATTCCGGGCCGCCCAATGCAGATCTCTATCTGTCAATGGCCCAAATGAGTGACCGGGGAGGAAATCCGGCACATGCCCGTAGTATGTATCATAAGACACTCACGATAGATGCTAAAAACCGTGAGGCGCTGCTGGGACTTGCGCGTCTGGAAGATCGTGAAGGGAATCTGGTAGCAGCAATTCAGGTTTACCAAAAAGCCCTGTCCATGAATCCACAAGACGCCACAGTTCTGAATGACCTGGCTTTATGCCATGCTCGTAAAGGTGAGTTGCGACACTCGGCCAACGCATTGGAGACGGCCATCCGGTTGCAACCTCAAAAGCAACTGTATCGTAACAATATCGCCAAGGTTCTCGTGGAAATGAATCATATCAATCCCGCTTTGAACCATTTGAGCTCTGTGCATCCTCCGGCAATTGCCCAATACAATATAGGTGTGCTGCTGCACCAACGTGCTCGCAGTAACGAAGCTGTTCATCATTTGGCCAAGGCTTCGCAGTTGGATCCCCAACTCGTGGCGGCTCAATATTTGTTGGTACAAATCAATGGAAAGACCAAGCAGGTCTATCCTGTCAACGGAAGTGTTTTGCCGACACCCATGGCACCTCCCGGTTTTGCGGCAGGTCAAACGTATCCCACTACGGGAATAGGTACGCTTGCTCCCGTCCCATTTCCTGCCGAAACAGCGCAAGTGCCCCTAGGTTCTTCTCCTGTTTTGTTGCCTGCAGTGCATTAGTTCGTTTGGCTCTTGCGCTTAGCAACGCGGAGTTTGGCACTGCGAGCGCGGGGGTTCTCGGTAGTTTCGGTTTCGGATGGTAGCAGGGGACTCTTGGTGAGTACCTGGAGCCGCGGGTCTGAACGGAACGCATGTTTTACCAAGCGATCTTCCAGTGAGTGGAAACTGATGATTGCCAATCGTCCATCGGGCGCCAAACAGTCGGGTAGATGTTTGAGTGCTTGTTCTAATTGGGTAAGTTCTTCGTTGACTGCAATGCGCAGTGCTTGAAAGGTACGTGTCGCTGGATCAATGCGGTGCCCTTTTTTGCTGCGTGGCACACAGTGGCGTACCAGGTTGGCCAATTGGTCCGCTGTACGAATGGGATTTTCACGTCGCTGGGCGACCAGTTTGCGAGCAATGCGGCGACTCAGGCGTTCTTCACCATATTGGTAGATTATATTTGCCAGGCTTTTTTCGTCGATGCGTGCCAGTAGTTTCCAGGCAGGTTCCCCCCGAGTACGGTCAAATCGCAAGTCAAGTGTACCATCACTCTGGAAGCTAAAGCCTCGATCGTGATCAGCCAGCTGATCGCTAGAAAGCCCCAGGTCGAGCAGGATGCCATCTACGTGGAGCAACCCATGCTCTCGCAGTAATTTTGGAATGGCCGTGTAGCTACCGATGGCGACTTCCACGGGCAAGCCTTCCAGGGCGGCTTGCGCACGGTCGAGGGCTTCGGGATCTAGATCGATTGCCAGGACACGTCCCGATGGCAGGACCTGGCGTGCCAACTCTGCCGTGTGTCCTCCGCCGCCCAGGGTGCCATCGACGAGGACTTTAGCGGGTGTTGCCTGGAGCCACTCCACAACCTCTGCAAGCATTACAGGTTTGTGGCAAGTCGGCTCTGTCACGTTGGTCTCATCAAAAGGAGGCGGCTGGGGTGCTGGGCTCGTTGATTGCTGGGGAAGTCGTAGAGTCTCTCCTGGACCAGCTTGCACGGATAGTGCCTGGCGATCCTCAGTGTGGCTGCCATACCAACCTCGGCATAGGCTAGCCTTGTTTACCCAGCCAGCAAAGTCCTGGGACTACTCTGGCAATGGTACGCATTTATCCAGATCCGGGCTACAAGTTTCTAGCATCGATTTCCCAGTATCGATTGTCCGAAGTTCAAGTACTCTTGGCAATTCCAGATCTGGCTGCATTAACTATTCTTGCTTACTTTGGTACGTTATGCGGCATGGAACCATGGATCGAATACGAATTGCCAGCCGAGCTGGTTGCTCAGGAGCCGCTTAAAAATCGGGCGGATGCACGCCTGATGCTGGTCGACCGTCAGCGTCAATTGATCAGCCACCACCATGTGCGGGATCTCCCTCGGTTGCTCCAACCTGGGGACCGAATGGTGTTGAACGATACCAAAGTCATACCGGCCCAATTGCGAGGTTTGCGAACCAGTACGGGAGGCCGTTGGCAAGGTTTGTATCTGGGGCAATCGGAAACAGGAGACTGGCAACTGGTGTGCAAAACACGCGGTCGGCTGCAGCCACTCGAAAGCATCACACTGCTCAACCGAGATGGTCAGGAGGCTGCGAAGTTGTGGTTGCTGGAACAGCTCGAAGATGGCCAGTGGTTGGCTCGACCAGATTCTGAGTTGCCGGTCGAAAAGTTGCTCGACCAGATTGGCCATGTCCCTCTGCCTCCCTACATCCGTGATGGGAGAATGGTTGACGATGATATTCAAAGCTACCAAACAGTCTTTGCCAGGACCCCCGGTGCGGTGGCTGCTCCGACGGCAGGGTTGCATTTTACGGAATCGTTATTGCGTTCCATCCAGCAGACGGGGGTTGAATTCTCGGCAGTCACACTACACGTAGGGCGAGGTACTTTTAGGCCTATCGATGTAGAGGATCTCGATGAACATCCGATGCACTCGGAGTGGAGTACGCTGCCTGAATTGGCAGCCCGCGAAATCAATGAGAGTCGGTCACGAAACGAGCGGATCGTTGCTGTCGGAACTACGGTCACGCGGGTACTTGAAACCGTGGCTGCTGCACTGCCTGAAAAAGCACCTTTGAGCGCGTGGCAGGGGCATACCGAGCTGTTTATCCGACCTCCCTATACGTTTCGTGCCATCGACGTACTGATGACCAATTTTCATTTTCCACGTACGACTTTATTGCTATTGGTGCAGGCATTTGGGGGGACGGATCTGATTCGCGAAGCGTATGAAGAAGCTGTCCGCGAGGAATATCGCTTTTACAGCTACGGCGACGCAATGCTGATTATTTAAAAAATGGGCTCTCCTCCAGGGGGCAGGGGCAGAAGCCTCCTGTATTGATAAGAGCCCATCCATGTTCGGGGCAGCCCACCAGAGTGTGTGCTGCAGGCAGAATATTGGTGGTAGCTAATTGCGTAGATTCCTCTAGCTTGGGAAACGGCCAGTAACCCAATGTACTTTAGGTTAATACACTTTAGAGTTCTTTGTAATTATCTCGCTTTCTAGTGCATGGGACTGATTGAGTAGACGCACAGATTTGGCGTTTTGGGGGTGCTGATTCGTACGGATCTTGTGGCTACTAGCCTGTGGTCGCCGGTGTGGTCATCGGGCTTACAAGGACAGATATGCGGGCCAGAATTCGTTTCGGTCCACGGGCTCGAGGAAGCTCTGGAACACGAATAGTGCCATCAGGATGTGGGCTCGGCGAATAGTAGCTAGCTCTTAGGGATCAGGGGATCCCAGGGCACCACTTAGCTCCGTAGCAGAGTTGTCAAAACTTGCTGCGGTCTGATTGGAGAGCAGGCTGACCGAACTGATGCACACTGCCACGATCAGTGCAATGAGCACGGCGTATTCTACTGAGGTGGGGCCTTCTTCGTCGATTGCCAGGCGTTTTAGTAATTCCATCATGCGACGTCGCCATTATAAGAATAGACTGTTGTTGTGTTGTGGAATGGATCGCTCCACTCCATTACAAGCTTATCTTATGCTGGCCGGCGAGATCAGCAATTTGAGGCCCTGCTGTGCACAGCATCCCACGCAGTCGCGTTCTATTTGTCGACTATGATGAATATGCGGGCTGCAAGGGCAGCACGAATTGGGCTCGGCAGAGCTTTGCTCCGTCAGTACCTGGACCACCTACAACTAGATTGGTTCTAGGCCAACTAGATTGGTTCTAGGCCTGGAAAGCCAGTTAGCGTTATGCCTGGAAGGACTGTCCGCAGCCACACGATTTCACAGCGTTGGGATTATCAAACGTGAAGCCACGCTTGTCGACGCCTTCATAAAAATCAACCGTGGTACCGTCCAGATAGAGAGCACTTTTCTTATCGACCACTACCGCGACGCCATGGAAATCGTATTTGGCATCCGCTTTTTCGTCGTAGTTGCGATCGAATCCCAGCGAATAACTAAACCCACTACAGCCTCCACCGGCTACACCCACTCGGAGGATTGTGCCCTCTTCGAGTTTTTGGTCTTCCATTATCCGCTGTACTTCGCCGGCGGCCTTTTCGGTCAAGACTACGCTCATTTTCTACTTTCCTCGAATCGCAGGTTCGTTTGCTTCCAAAAAAATCCTCATTTAGTAGGACCAGACTCTTAAGCTTGTCTAAGAATCGTCACTCCCACCCCTTATAGGTTAACCCAAAGCCCCCGGGGAGGAAAGTCGGACCAGTCTGGATATTTCTCCGTTTTGTCTCACTTGCAGGCTAGCTGGCATGTGAGCCTGATGACTGGAGGAATGTTATTTGGACACTTGAGAAGTACGGGCTAAAGCCTTTCGTAGCCGAAGCAGTAGGTTTTGGCCGTTGAGCAAAAGGGGGGTACGTTCTGGCTGGATTCTCTTGGGTGTTGATTTGTGGTGTTTTTTCTGCCTTTTCCATTTTGTGGGCCACCTGCGCCAATGCGTCATTTGAGCCTTTCCATTACGCTCTCAAGCGGCACAGAGGCCGTTCCCTATAAGGGGGGGAGAGGATCGCAAGAGGGGCATTACGAAGAGGCCAGTTTCCTTAATTTTTTGACGGCCGTAGTTACAATCTCAATGGATTGATCGATTTCTGCTTCTGTATTGAAGCGGCCGAGCCCAAAGCGGAGACTGCTGCGTGCCAGGTCTTCTCCCATACCTAACGCTAGCAGCACATGGCTGGGCCCTGGATCCGTTGATGCACAGGTTGCTCCCGAACTAACCGCCAGATCGCCCATCGACATCAGGAGTGCTTCGCCATCGACATTACCAAAGGATAGGTTCAGATTACCTGGGAGTCGCAGCAGTTGGCCGGCATGATCCACGGCATCCAGGGCCGGGCCGCACAGCTGCAGGTCTCCCAATTGATTGTTGAGTCCCTCCCAAAGCCGGTTCCGCAGCATAGAGAGCCTTTGGGATTCGCTGGGCAACTCATCCAGACATAATTCCAAAGCAGTTGCCATGCCAACAATACCCGGGGTGTTGAGGGTGCCACTTCGCCTGCCTGCTTGTTGTCCCCCGCCTGTGATTTGCGGTTCCAATCGTACTTTGGGACTTCTATTTCTGACGAGTAAAACCCCCACCCCTTTAGGGCCATAGATTTTATGTGCCGTAAGACTCATCAAGTCGATGGGTATCTGCTGCATGTTTACGGGAATCTTGCCCACTGCCTGCGTGGCATCGCAATGTAGCAAGACTCCCTGACGTTGGCACAACTCTCCAATCTCGGCCAGAGGTTGCAGGATACCGATTTCGTTATTAGCCAGCATCACGCTGACAAGCAGCGTGTCGTCGCGGAGTGCGTCGGCAACTTTTTGAGGGTCTAGCCATCCTGCTGTTGGGCTGGGGTAGGGTTCGACTTTGAGGGTGGTGACCTCAAAATCTCGCCTGGCCAGACGGTGCAGCGGTTCCAGTACAGAATGGTGCTCCGTACCAACACTGATTAGGTGTTTTTTGGGCTGGCGTTTGCGTTGGGCAGCGCCAAGGATTGCCAGGTTATTGCTCTCTGTGGCACCACTGGTAAATACAATTTCGGAGCGGGCGGCTCCCAGGCAAGAGGCAATGGATTTTTGTGAGCGTTCAACGGCTTGATGGGCCGTTTCGCCCAGTCGATGACCCGTACTTCCCGGGTTGCCATATTGTTCAGAAAAATACGGCAACATCGCCTCCAGCACGCGAGGATCCACGCATGTTGTGGCATGATTGTCGAGGTAGAGCATAAGGAGGGCTGGTTCAAAGGAAATGCTGGCAGAAGTGAGCCCGCTATCCAAATAATGCTGGTACTACGATTTGTGACCAGGTCTCAAAATCTTCGAGTTGGGTGAGTAATTCTTCGATAGGTTGAAATCCGGCATTCAAAATATCGTCTTCGCGCGGATGGACGTGTGAAGTTTCGACATCAAATAGATGCACAATACCCAGATGAACTTTGCCGACCGGTGTTTCGTCGTCGTTGATCAATCCAACACACTTTTCGGTATAAGGCGTTTCGATGGCGACTTCTTCGTCGAGTTCGCGCTGCAATCCTTCGTGGTATACGTCGTTGACGGTACCAGCCCCGGAGTCCAAGGTGGAAATATGACCGCCAATACCCACGCTTCGCTTGGCATGGAGGCGTGCTTCACCTTGGCCTCCGCCGCGCGTGTATTGAAACACTCGCTGTATCCCCTCTGCGTCAACATAGCGAAAAACAACATAGGGTATCAGTTGTTTGAAGCTGGGGTCTTGTTCCATGACGCTCCGCGGACGGTAGGCAATCTGGCTGCTCTCAAGAAGAGCAGGAAGATAAGTATCGATATCCTTGGAGAACCCCTGGAAATGTCCCAAGGCATGAAACTCACTGGTTGGTACGACTAGCACATGCTCGTCAGCAACTGTCGACATCTTGAATCCTTTCGCAGGGCAGTGGTTAGTTTTTTGCGCACAACAGTTTCCGAGGCACCTATTGCCCGAGCCAATTGCTGGCCAAAACCAATTGCTGGTCAAAATAGCGCACTCACGCAAGCGTGTTGCACCAGCCAATCATCGATCAGCATAACACATTCTACCAATTTGTCAGGCGTTTGGGAGAATTGTTGCCTTCTCCCAGCCATACGATCTGTTGGTGTCTTTCGCAGGCACAAAAAAGCTTTTCGAAAGAGGGGCTATTCGCTCAAATCCCTACTTTGCATTGGTAAATCTTCGATCCTCAACTTGATTTCATCCGCATTGGCTTTGAGTTCTGGAGCATACATGGCGGACACACGTGTTGGCAGGGCGCTAAATTTTCCGGGGATTTCTGCTCGCAGTCGATAAGCAATGCTATGCTTACCGCGAGCCAGACGTGCCACAAATAAGCTGACACGATCATCGCGTAACTCCAGGTAAGCGCCCAGGGAGTTGCCATTGTATCCACTCCGGATATCGACCGGTTCGAAACCGGCGGCTTTCATGTCTTCCAGCAGGATGTATTCGTAGTCATTTTTACTGTCAATGACCAACTCCACCTCTACCATGTCGCCACTGTTTAACGCGGACAGATTGGCCAGTTTCTGGCGTTTGTATTTGCGGACGTGCTGCGGAACCACTTGTCCTTGATCGCCAGCAGCGGGGGCCAGGGTGGTTGCGCGTGTAAGTTTGTAATAGTGGCGCTGGATCTTCAGTTCCAGTCCCGCAGCCGAAATAGGGTCTTCCAGGGTAAAGTTGGTGAGGTGGCCACTCATGTAAAGAGGGGACTTGCCCTGCTTGCGAATCTCCACCGTGTGTTGACCCGAAGCAAGCTGATTGCCAGTCAGGACGAGTGTGTTCTCCATGGAAAACAAGTTGTCCGTCTGGATGGCAACATCTTTGCGAAGTTGGCCATCGATCCAGATTTGAACATTACTATCTGGAGTCAGCTCTTTGCTGGTTTTTAGGTAGTCTGCAAAGGCCTCGACCACTAAGGCCGTATCTCGTGTGCTTTTCCAGTAGGTGGCATGTTTGCGATTGTTCAGGAGATATTTTACCAATTGGGAGGCAACAATATTGTCGGGTTCAACTACGGAGAGCAACTTGAGGTAGTAGGCGTGTGTTTCGTATTCTCCGCCGTACCAATGCCACATTGTATTGTCTGGTAGTCGGAGCCAGGCCGTTTGATTCTCGTCATCTTGCACAACATACTGACTGATGTTACGCAGGATCACGCCAAGTTTTTCGTGATCGCCCCGTTTATGCAGGGCCAGACCAAAGGTAGCCAGGCTATGTACGGACAAGTGCGTACGGTCGCGGTACAAATATTCGCGCATCCGAGGATCATCGCTATCTGCTGCTGCCAATACCATGGAAACCAGGGCATCGAGATTGTCGGCAAACTTTTTGCGAGGTACTTGCTGTCCTTTGTCCTCCAGGTTTTTATCCCAATTGTCCAATAGACGTAGTTGCTGAGCCTGGTAGACTGCCAGCCACTGGGTCCCCTGTTCTAAAACACTGGGAACGACGGCCACACCATTTTCCTGGGCAATCTGCAGACCGTGCAGGACAACGGCAGTCGTATGTGGCGTACTACGTTCGCTCCAGCCGCTAAACCATCCCCAACCACCATCGGAGAGTTGCATCTCCGTCAAGCGTTTGACGCCTGCTTTGACTATTTTTGTTAGTTCGGCATCGTCGAAGACTGGCGAACGTTCTGGTCGCTGCCAGACCGGAGTGTCGCCTGCAGGAGGGGCCAGCTCCTGGGGATTCTGAAGAGGCTGGTCTGCTTTGAACTGTTGGAGGTTCCAACCCATTTTTTGCAGGGTTTGCTGGGTAAGAACTGCTGGCAAAAAACGATTCAAGGTTTGTTCGGTGCAGCCATACGGATACTCAATCAGGTAGGGCAGGGCGTTGACCATGGCGCCGGCCAGGCTGGGCGTGAATTGAATTTTCAGGTTTGTCTGGTCGGCGCGCCTGGCAGCAGGTACCGTGATGGTGAATTCCTTTTTGTGCTGGTCAGACCGCAGTACACCGGAGAAGGATTCCGTTTTGAGCATGCCGTGGACATAAACGGGAAAACTCATCTGCATGGCGTCTGTTTCTTGATCCGTAGAGGCACGCATACGAATGGTCGCTTTGCCTTCGTGGTTGACTTTCACTCTCCAGTCAACACGTTCTTCTCCTCCGGGTGCCACGACGACATCTTTTTTTAGTTGGGACGGTCCGGTGAGAATGTCTCCATCGAGTTCGAGTTGCACGCGTATCTGATGGGCATCTGGCAAGTAGTTGTGCACATTCGCAGAGAGAACAACTTCATCCGTTTCGACAAAAAAACGAGGTGCTTGCATGCGAAGAATAAGATTCTTGCGGGTTACGATTTCTGCAGTGCCCTCTCCCACCCGGGTGCCGTGGCTCATGGCCCAAACACGAATTTTCCAGGTAGTGAGGTTTTCAGGCATTTCAAGTTCTGCTTCAGCCAGGCCTTCGGCATTGGTTTCCAGCGTACCGATCCACATGGCCGTATCGGCAAAGTTTTCGCGCACACTTGCATCGAATGGATTGAGCTCCCCAGTAGGATCTTCAGAGAGTGCTGGGAGATCATCGCTTCTTGCAACATCCGCTTCATCTTCTAGGCCAACGGAACCTGCGTTTGCGAGAACGGATGCTTGTGGAGCAAGTTCGGAGAAGCCACGCCTGCTGTTCGAAACTCTTCCCAATCCTTTCTGGCGAAATTCATTGAATGGATGGGCCGATTCCCGGGCAATCTCATCTCCAAAGATTCCCAGATTGTGCATGGTGGGTAGATTGGGTTTTACGTGCGCGTGGGAATACCGCTGGAGGTTGGTTTCTTCGTGTGGCTGATGACTGCGACGCCATTTCCAGAAAAATTCGCGAATACCAGGAACATTGCTGCCGCCAGAGATATACTCCAGTGCTTTGTCATAAATAGCGAGCGTTAGTGTTCCGACAAACGGATTGCCATGCTGGTCGGTAAGTTTGAGCAAGACTTTTGCTGCCTGGCCTGGCGTGTAAGCCTTGGCAGAGGGAACGACCTCAACCTGGATTATGCGATTGCTGGGAGGAACGAAGATCTCACGGGTCACGGTATGAACTCGGCCACCATGGACCGTGACTGCCTCGACAAAGAAGTTGGGTGCATCTTGAGGCATTACCTCAATATCGACGAGTTGGCTTTTGCCGGTAAGCTTGACGAGTTGTGGTGGTAGATAAATGCCATCGGATGGCCGTGCAAACAGTAGAACGGCAGCTCCTGCACGGTTGGTGTTGATTTGCATTGAGACTTTATCACCCGCCTGGTACTCATGCTGATCCGGTATCAATTCCAAGTCGTTGAAGCGAAACTCGCTGCCGTCAAAACCGGTTCCGGTAACGGTGACCATGTGGCCGCCTTCGACCTTGTTGTCGGCCGAATCGGTGAGTTCGTAGGACAGCCTGTATTGCCCTCCTTGAGAAGCTTTGATTTGCAGTTTGGCTTGCCCCATTTCGTTTGTGGCAACTTCCCAGCGACCGACTTCTGTTTCAACCGGCTTGTCATTGTCGTACTTCACTTGAAGCAGACGGAGAGTGCCCTGGCCCTCGATGGGCTGGCTTGCCAATGTTTGTGCGGCACATCCAATCTGAATGGTGTCGCCAACACGATAGTGGCCCTGCTCAGTCCAGACATACACCCGAAAGGGTTGATGCGCGACCAGCACGCGACCGCTGCCCACGATTGTGCGACGCGATTTGTCGATGACTTCAGCTTGGATCTGATAACTTTGATCCTGGTCGGGATAAAACTGTTTTGCCAGGGAGGTGTCGATTTGGACTTCAACCTTACCGTCCGGGCCAATCGCAACTTCGCGTTCGGCGACAACTTCGGGTTGCTGGGGAGACCGCCAAAACCACCAAGGGTGCGGGGCAGGACATCCCCAGCGTGCCCAGCCTGGGTACCAGGAATACTCCTGATGACTCCACCAATAGCCGGGACCGTAGAGCCAATCCCAAGGCATGGGTGGGTACCAGGCTTGATTGTACGGGGTGCGCAGGATTTTGTATTTTACCCTGGCATTCAGAACGGGTTCTCCAAAGTAGTACTTCGCAGATATGGTGGTGGTAATGTTTTTGCCAAGCAGGACAGGTTCGGACGGGGTGTCCATGGTGACTTCAAATTCAGGTTTTTTGTATTCTTCAATGCGAAACGTTCCGCCACCGTGACGGGCCACATTGAGACGGTATTGACCAAGCAGTGCTTCTGCTGGGATTTGCCATTCTCCTTCCAGACCTCCGTAGGCATCCGCAGTAAGTTGTTGGCTAAAAACCTTTTTGTTTTTTGGATCGTGCAACTCAACACGAAAAGACTGGCTGGCATATTGTGATTTGTCGTCTAGGTTGTATTGTGCGTGACGGACCCAGAACTTGAATTGCACTTTTTGCTTAGGCCGGTAAACGGGGCGATCGGTGATCGTGAATACTTTGACTTGCTTGTACTGTTGGTCCTGGTATTCCTGACTCCAAATATTGCTGAATCCCAGGTGGGCAAATCGGCCATCGGTCGTGGTTGCTGTGGCAACCCAATCATAGCGGTGGTTCTCCTGATCCGATGGCAATGCAACGAGACCGTTCGCGTCGGTGAACTCAGAAAAATTCTTGGTATGGAACTCAAGATCTTTGTCCTTGCGTTCGTACCAGTATCCAAAGAACTCCATGTTGCAGTCGGCAATCGGCTGGCCACCAACCGAATCGGCAACATAGTACATCGTTTTGCCAGACAATCGCTTCTTGACAATGGCCGTGTCGCTTAGCCAGAGCACAATGCTCGTAGTATTGCCTTCATCCATCTTGGACGTAATCAGATAGGCTCCCGGTTCCTGCAAGGGAGTCGTGACTGTGATGCGGCGATCAAAATGCTGTTGATTCGTGCTTTTGTCGAGTGGCTGTAAATCAAGACTCCACCGTGCAATTTCTTTGCCGAGATACTTGTCCTGATTTTCTACCACGAGCCGATGTCCCAGGTTTTCGAGCTGAACCTGTTGCCAATCCCATTTGCGGGGATTCTTTTTGAGATAGGACTTCACGTCTTCCAGAAGTTGGCGTTCTTCAATGCGATGTGCTGTGAATTCCACACGTTGGCCATTACGAAAGCGAAAATCAACCGTGGCGCCTTGTCCAGCTGGTTGCGACATGATGGGTTCAAATCGTCCCCAGTTGGCTTGGATTTGATCTAGTTTTTCTTTGATGTGTTGGCTCGGATTGAGCTGCTGGCAAAGGGTCCAGTATTCGACGGCTAATTGGTACTGTCGTCGATTTTCGAAAAGTGTCGCTAATGCGCTAGCCGCAGGATATTGTTTGTAGGGATCGGCTTGCGCAAGAATTTCTTGATAGATCTTGATTGGGTTGTGCTCTGGGGGTAGCTCAAATCGCCGAATGCCCGTAGCCAGACGGGCAATGGTTTCGTTCTGGCCCAGAGTATGAAGCGCATAGGTTCCCGTTTCGGCCTTGTTGTCCTGAAGTGCACTTCGCCCAAACCACCAGCCATATTGGGCCAGTGTTTCGACGCCGAATTGTGACTGCAGAAAGCGAGCGCGGATAAGTTGGACCTGACTTTTATGGGGCGGATGCCAAATCGCAGCCTGATCCAAGGCCCATCGCCACCGTTCACCGTCATTTTTTGCAGACTGCCAGCTTGACGGCAGGTTGTATACGACGGGCTGATCGTCCGCGCCGATTGGCGCTCCCTGAGTTTGACCGCTGTGGTGATGCCAACCCTCATCGTAATCGGGCAGTTGGGAGAGATCTGTTAAAACCTGGAGTCGCCAGGATTCTTGATACGAATTGCTGTACATCAAGGTATGTGCAAATTGATGGCTCAGCCAGCGAGATTCTAAGGCACCGGGTTGGCTATTCTGACGCTGGATTATTTGCAATGCCTGAAGATGTAATTGCAATGCGCGCACACGGTCACGTTGCCTCGCGTTCATCACTTTGCCACCGCCTCGGTGTCGACCGCGTCGAAACTCACCGGCGATCTGGTATCCATGGTGGGGCATGTGAAGGTAACTTTCCGCCACGGCTGACAGTACCTGCCAATTCCTGGGATGGGTCTGGACGACGGACTCCCGGAATGTGTCCAGATCCGCCAGTTGATCCAGATGCTGAAAACACTTCGACGCATGTTGGAAGCTGGATATTATTTCTGCGGATTCCAGTTCCTGGTTTTGAAGCAGTTCCCGGTAGGCCGTCAGGGCTTCGCGGAAATTACCATCGTTTATGAGTTTTTCGGCTGCCTGGAATGCATCGGACTGGTCGGCAGCTTGCAGACAGCTTGTATCAAAAAACAATACGAATGCGACACTGCACAGCAATGTTAGAAAGATCACGTTGCGTATCATCATGATGCACTCGTCTCGTTCTAGTATTCTGCTTGATAAAAGAGCCACCCTGAATGGCCATGCGAATTACAAAATGAGGGGATCGTACCAAAGGAAGGAATTGCAAAGAAGGAAGCTTTGCCTGGTTCTTCGTGAGCATGTCATTTGTGGTCTCCCCGGATATCGCTCGATACGGGGTATCAATTAGGGCGCTGGGGGTGACTGCGAAGTTCCGCAGAAAAAATCTAAATATCCGGCCACAGGCAATTATGCTGCAGCCTGTAGCCTACAGGCTGCGACTTTCCTTTCAACCCGCACGTTGGTACGGATTGGGCATCAATTAGGCTCAGAAAAGGGCCCTGCGGACACTTTGCGAATAGTAGACTTGCAAACAACCCAAGCGTTTTGAAGCCTTTTTGGATCTTGAAGAGGTAGTGGTCTGCCGTGGCAAATACGTCCGATTTTTAAGTAGGTACGCACCGTTCACTTGTCGACATCGCTTATCGACTATTCGATGCGGCGGCAATTCTGAGTACAACTCTGTTTGCTACCTGTTGCACAGACAGTGAGCATTTAAAAAATCTGGCTGTCGTCGGTGCCACGACACTCCTGGTGCATCTGGTTGCTATCAAGGTGAGTGGGCACTCTGGATGGATATCAAGATTTTGCTGCAGACAGCGATGGTCTTCTACAAGCAGGAAAATGTTTATTGATCAGGTTCCGGGCGAGTGATTCGAACGATCGCATTGCAATGGGTTGTTGTGAGGATCAGGGAGTAGGTCAGCCTAGAAGTCTGTTGGCATTTGCTACGAATGGGCGTGTGCTTGCATCGCAGAATACTTCACGCTGTTGGATTTAGCGGGACACTCAGGTGGGAATTGCGATCATGGTCGTGCCGTTTTTATTTTGCAAAACGGAAAAGTCTTTCTCGAGAACGTACCAAGAGATCGTTGCCTAGAAGTACTGGGGTAGCAATCACCTGTTCGTCGAGATTGTTTTCGGAGAGCACTTTCAAACCATTGTCGATTTCACAGACAAAAGCTGCCCCGTCTTCACGAAAACAATAGAGACGATTACCAACAACGAGTGGCGAACTGTAGTACTTTTTACCGCTTTTGGGCAGTTGGTCCTGCCAGTGTGATGTGCCCGTTTGCAAGTCCAGACAGTGCACCTCGCCGCGATCGCCGAGGAGGGTGACACGCTGGCCGCGAATGCTCGGAGTTGGCACATCGCTACCGATTCCTTCACGTGTCCAGATTCGGTTGGAGGATGTGATGTCTCCATGGCCTGTGAGACGTACACCACACACGTATTCGCCACGGCCGTAAGAGGTTACGGCGATGCCGTGTCCTGCCACTGCAGAAGATATAGTACGCCATAGCCCTTCGTCATTCGGATTAAAGCCACCACATTCCCAGATTAATTTTCCCGTCTGGGCGTGATGGGCTGTCAGATGGTTTGCGCCAAAACTGACTATCGTTTCGACCTGGTCACATTGCACGATGGTGGGTGTCGTGTAGCTTTGGTCAGATTCTTCAGCGCAGGTGTAGTTGCGAAGAGTTCTCCAGATTTCTACTCCCGTGTGGATGTCGAGGGTTACCAGGTACGATTCTCCCTCATGCATCACAGCAAAGACGACACCCGTAGAAGTGATTGCCGGGGAGGAACCTAAGTCCCACCATAGTTTGCCTGCGCCATAGCGATCGGCCAGATTGATTTGCCATAATGGCTGTCCATCAAAGTCATAACAGGCCACGGAGGTGTCTTTGTAGTAGGTGATAATTTGCGAGCCATTGGTTACCGGCGAAGGATTTGCGCCACTGGCGTTTCGGTGTTTGCCGGCGATTGCAGTGCCAAAACTGCGTCGCCAGGATTCAGAGCCATCGGGTTTCAGGCAAACAATACCGTTTTGGCTATCCATTTCACAGGTTACAAAAATACGACCCTTGGCGATGAGAGGAGTTGAGCTACCGGGGCCAGGTAGGGAAACGACCCAAGCACATTGCTTTGGGTCCAGTTGCAGGGGAAGGTTATCGGCCTCTTGGTCTGATGTGTTCGACAGATCGCCCAAGTGGGGCCAAGCTGCCAGGGAAGTTCCTGGAACATGAGTAACAACGAGTAAAGCAGCTATTGAACAGCTGGTGAGTCGGAACATGGCCTGGTTTTCCAAAGGGTGATTGAGAGGGACCCCCGCATCTTATTGGCCAGCGCTGTACATAGGATAGGTCTGCTGGAGTGTGCTGATGAATTGTCAGCCAGGTGCTGCTATATTGCCAGGACCTATTTTAGGATCCCCGTTTTCTTGCATAAGGTTTTCAAAGCGGTTCACAATAGAAGTTGGTAGACGGGCGATTCACGGAAAGAATATCAAAATGAATTGGTCAATGTGGCGATATCTACCTGTTTTCCTATTGCTTGCGGGGGCAACGGCACATGCCGATGCGCTCTGGCCACAATTTCGAGGTCCGGAGGGACAAGGGCATGCGGACGCGACCGGGCTGCCTCTGACCTGGAGTGAGCAGGAGGGAGTTCGTTGGAAGACAGCCATTCCAGGACGCGGCTGGTCGTCTCCCGTGGTGGCGGAAAACAAGGTTTGGCTCACAACGGCCACGATTCAGCCAGCAACCGAAGAACGGCGGAATGCACAAGTTGCCGGTTCGATCGTAGCACAAGCTTTGGAAGTCTCAGAATTGATTACTTTGTGGGTGGTCGAATTGGATTTGCAATCGGGTAAGCAGCTAAGAAAGATTAAGTTGTTTGACGTCGATGCTCCCCAGGCTATTCACAAACTCAACAGTTATGCTTCGCCGACACCCGTGTATGAGGCTGGCCGACTTTATTGTCATTTTGGAACGAATGGAACGGCTTGCCTGGAGGTTTCAAGCGGGAATATTTTATGGCAAAAGCGGTATGCCGTTGATCATCGTGTAGGGCCAGGGAGTTCACCCGTTGTGTATAAGGATTTATTGATTCTCACATGCGACGGTGCGGACGAACAATACATTATTGCTTTGGACAGGCAAAACGGCGAACCTGTCTGGAAAAAGGATCGTCCACCGATCCTGAGTGACGATCCAGAGTCTCGTAAGGCATTTAGCACTCCGCTATTGATCAATGCTGCTGGCAAAGAGCAACTTGTGATCCCGGGAGCGCAATGGTTTGTATCCTACGATCCAGCCACAGGCGATGAGATTTGGCGCGTCGATCATGGCAAGGGTTTTTCGAATGTCCCGCGGCCCGTATTTGATGGCAGATTGGTATTTCTATGTTCGGGCTTCACGACAGGACAACTCTGGGCCGTACGTCCAGATGGTCACGGCGATGTGACGGAGACCCATACGGAATGGGTCAAAAACGGGCAGATACCAACGATGCCTTCGCCCCTTGTTGTTGGCGATCGAATCTACACGATCAGTGATGGTGGCATTGCGAAGTGCTTTAATGCGAATACGGGTGATGTCCTATGGAAGGAGCGCATGCCTGGCAAGTACTCTGCTTCACCTATGTGCGCCGATGGGAAAACATACTATTGCAGCCACGAAGGAATGACCACGGTCATCGCCCCCGGAGATGAATACCGGGAACTGGCCAAGAACGAGTTGGCAGGGCAGATTATGGCCTCACCCGTTGTCGTTGAGGATGAACTGCTCCTACGTTCGGACACGCATTTGTACCGGATTAGTGATATGGTGGGACAAGATTTTAATCCGGGAAGTTAACAGCGCAAAGCGACAGCCATTTCTTACCAGCAGACCTTCCAACCAACGCTCTTGCGCAGTGACCGACGAATTTAAAACGAAAAACAGCAC
>CAWWCC010000028.1:0-21352 GCA_963935315.1 uncultured Planctomycetaceae bacterium
TTGTAGTCGAGCGCACAACGGCGGAAATCTGGGCCCAGCTGCACGAGGGCAACAGCCTGAATTCGCAGTGGTACGCCGTCGCGCTGCTCGATCACCGTTTCTTCAATGTCGCGAATTGCTTGGGTTACATCGCCGCCGCTGCCCAAGAATCCTTTGCCGCGAACGATGAACTCCATTCCGGAGGATTCAATGGTCTTAGCGCCAACATCCAAGTTAGAACCCCTGACGGCCATCATCAGGCGATCAAGAGGCAGATTGTGAAACCTCAGCTTGTCTGGATCGACTTCAATTTGATATTGCCGGACGTAACCGCCAATGGACGCCACCTCGCTGACACCTTCGACGGCCTGTAGCTCAAATTTCACGACAAAGTCTTGCAGTGATCGCAATTCGGCCAGGCTTCTGCCAGCTGGAGGCGGTACAAGAATGTAGTAAAGAATCTGTCCCAAGCCGGTCGCGTCGGGCCCCAGCTGTGGCGTCACTCTGTCTGGTAGTTGAGCAGCTGCAGAACCGAGTTGTTCGGAAACACGGCTGCGAGCCCAATAGAAATCAATGCTGTCTTTGAAAGTCACTTGCACGAACGAATAACCGAACATGCTTTTACCGCGCACGCTTTCCGCTCCCGGCACAGCAAGTAAAGATACGCTTAGCGGGTAGGTCACTTGATCTTCGATGTCCTTCGGCGAACGCCCGGGCCAGGGCGTCAGTACGATCACCTGGTTCTCGCCGACATTGGGAATCGCATCGATCGGCACCGTCCGGTAGCTGTACCAGCCATAAACGACCAGCCCTATCGTCAGCAGCACAACCAGCGGAGCTTCTTTAACACAAAATTTGATGAGACTAGTGAGCATGTTTTGAAATTGGGGAAATTGGGAATGAAGGAATGGGGGGATATGGATGCGAACTAACAGTGTTAGGTGGATCGCGGTTATTGGGGTGCTCTGACAATCCACTGTCGGTGTTGTGGATTAGAGATACTATTTGGGCCAGTGCTTCGTCGTATTGTTCGTAGAGTTCTGCGACTAGTTCTCGGTCGACGTAGCAGCATTGGACAACAAATTGAAGCCAGACCTGCGTCTCAGCCGCATCTGCCTCGGCATCGCTGAGCTTGCTGATAAACGCACCACGATAACGACGTTTGCGCCAAGCTTCGGCAAGGTTTGCACACACGCTACGCGATGAACGCAGGATCTGATCCGTAAGTGAGTATCGCCCCTCTTTGCGAAAGCCACGCGAAATGTCGAAAATCTGTTTCGCCAAGTCGAAACTCAACTTGTACACGGGAAGTTCCGTATGCTTGCGATAACCTGAACCCATCACTCACTCCTTCTAATGCGAAAATGTTGCCCCAGAAATTCCCCCATTCCTTCATTCCCGTTTTCCCCTCCCCGGGTCCATCAGGGAGGGCTTTCCGCCCAGCTGCATTTGAGAGTCGATCAAGAAATTGCCGTCCGTGGCGACTGTCTCACCAGCATTGATGCCATCGAGAATAACGGCCGAGCTGTCTGTCATCGCGCCTACAACCACTTCGCGAATCTCAAAAATTCCCGGCTCGACTTCCACATAGACCACCGAATTCTCGCCAGCCATCAGTACCGCGCTTCTAGGGATGCTGATCAGATGTTGCTCGACTACCGGTCCTTCCAGGTATCCCAAGTCACGAGTCGGAATCAGGTCTATGCCACAAATGGGGCACTTTCCCGGTCCGCTGCGAATGATCTGTGGATGCATTGGACTGATCCATTTCCCTGCCAGAGCTGGATCGTATACCTGCTCTCTGGGCACTGCCGGGACGCGAATCGTGGCAGTCGCGTAGTCGCCTGGCTTGAGGCGTCCGTCGAAATTGGACATTTCCACGCGGACAGCGACTGTTCGCGTTTTTTCATTGACTATCGGGTCGATGAACGCCACGCGGCCGGTATAAACTTCTCCCGGTAGCGACTGAATTTCGGCTTCCACTTGCTGACCAAACCTCACAGCCGCTGCATCGCTGGGATAGAGTTCGAGCATCAGCCAGACAATTGACAGGTCGACGACGCGATAGATTGGCTCACCCGTCTTGACGCAGTCGCCCTCGATTTTGTGCTTGGCAATGACAGTGCCCCCGATTGGTGAGGCGATCCGCAATCGCTTTTGAGCCTCTCCACTGCGGCGAAGTTCGGCAACCTGCGCTTCGCTCATGCCGAGTTCTTTCAGATTGTCGAGCGCAACTTCACTGAGTCTTGTCGATCCATTCCCCAAGGCATCCAAAGCAGGAGTATCGCGGCTGGACAGAAACTCAGCTTGTGCCGAATAGAGTTGTGGGCTGTAAAGCACGGCCAAGTCGTCCCCCTTGGCGACTTTCACACCCACGTACTCAGCAAATAGTTCTTCAAGACGACCATCGACGTAAGCGGCAATCGTTGCGACCTGCTGCTCGTCGAAGTCAATCTCACCGACTGTCCGGATCCTGCGGTAGACCTCTCCCGATTTAGCTTGGGCAGTCCGGATACCCAAGATTCGCCGCGCATGCGAATCGATCGAAATCGACCGCTCGCCACCTCCCGGACCGCTGGTTGCTTCTACCAAGTCCATCGCGCAGACGGGGCACTTACCTGGCTCGCTCGACGGTTCGGTACACATCATCGGGCAGATGTACCGCTCCTCAGTCAGAGTCGTCGCATCGGCTGGCTGAGACCTAGCAGATTGAGTCTCTTTAGATGTCACGAGTTTCATGCCACAGATGGGACATTTACCGGGTTCGTCTTGTCGTATCTCCGGATGCATGGGGCAGGTGTATTCGGTCGGCGCTGTTGCCTTGGCTGAAGATTCATCAGTAGGACCGCTTGAGGCACGTAACCAACCGATGCGTTGGGCCACTCCGATCAGCACAATACCCAAGATCAACATTGTCAGGAGTGCGAGGCATTGCAGCCCCACTCGCAACAGCCATTGCCGGCTCTCGCCTGATAGGGTTCGTTTTTTGCTCTTTGCACCTGAGCTAGGCGCAGGCGCTTGTTCAGAAGGAGTAGTCATGTCAATCAATGCAAATAAAGGAATCTAAATGGGCGTCAATTACAGAAGAGTCGCGCAGTACAAACCTGCTTGTTGCAGAAATGTGTGCGCGTACCTTGGGCGCAAAGACTCAAATACGCCAGACGCAGAGGTGCCGCAGGGAGTCTAGCGGCAGTAGTGTGAGTGGAATGATTTCCAAATCTTGGGTGGAGAACTGTGCCTCGCCATCGACGTGGCAAACATGGATCACCGCTGAAACCGAAAGTAACTCATTGAGTTTCTCTGCTGCGCTTCGCGTCGGCAGTGGCGGAGTTGTGGGCTGCGGCCTTCTCCCACATTGGCAGCTGCCTATCTCACTTTGAGTGGAATCCATATTGGCTGATAAAGCTGCCGTTGAGCTGTTACAGCATTTCTGTTTAATGCAACATGTCTTGTCAGGCTTGGCGTTACGAGCGGGCCGCTTCTGACAGCAACTGCAACGGTCACCAGTGTTGGCCACCGAACAGCGCCCACACCCCTCGCATTTGTGAGTGCTAGCAATCGCTGAATCACAAGCTGATGTCAAGGTAGCCCCTAGAGCCGTGTATGGCACTAAAAGCGCACCGATCACGCAAACATTGACGGCAATTCGGACTGAACGGGACTTGATCAACATAGCGGTCGATGAAGGAGGACGGATTACTCTCTACCTATTATTTGTAGGAGCCCGATCCGGTGCAAGTTGAGAATAACGGTGGTTTCATCGCGAGATGCCGTTTTAACAGGGGGTTTTTGAGCATTGCGGCGTAAAATCACAAATACCTCGACTCTCCTACTGGCGGTTCTGCTTGGCACTTCCGGCTGCCGAACGATGTCAACCAGGCAAGCCGATGTTTCCCCTGAAGCGGCTATCGATAGAACGATGCGCACGAGCGGGCCGGTCGAACTTGTTCAGCATGAATCTGGAGCAATGCAGGACCAGGATCAGGAAGCTTTGGAGCAGTCGGAGTCCGTCGGCTCGCCACACCAAGAAACATTGCCTCCTGTTTGTCAGCTACCTGTCGAGTACTTTGTTGATGTTGCGGTTTCGAACCATCCACGGATTCGTGCTGCTAGAGCAAGAGTGGCCGCCGCTTCTAGCCGTGTGCCACAGGCGCGGTCACTACAAGACCCGCTCCTCTCTAGTAGCTTCTACCCCATTTCGGATCAATCGCTCCAAACAGCCTCCGGACGGGCCGGCAATACCTTGTCCCTATCGCAAAAATATCCCTGGCCGGAAAAACGTTGGACCAAAGAAGCAATTGCTTGCCGCGAAGTTCAGATTGCGTCGGCAAAGCTTTCGCAACTGGAACTGGAGGTCGAGGAGATGGTTCGCCTGGCATACTATGAACTTTGGTTCGCTGATCGCGCCATTGAAATCACGGATCAGAACCGAGACATTGCGGTTGAACTCATCAAGATCGCGGAAGCACGCAATGCCGCTGGTGGTAGCGGCCAAGACGTGCTGCGGGCCCAGTTGCAAGTCGACTCTCTCGATGAGCGATTGATTGGTTTACGTCGTCAGAAGGCGCTCGCACAAGCTGATCTGGCAGCCCTCATCCAACAACCGGCAATGGTCGGCATTGAACCGGTCGACCGGATCAATGTGTTGGGAGTGCCTGCTCACCTTGATGCCTTATTTGCCGCCGCCCAACAGTGCAGCCCCCGATTGCAGGAACAACGCTGGATGGTCTCGCGCGATCGACAAAAACAGCAACTCGCATGTTTGAACAAGTATCCCGACTTTGTTATTGGTGCTGGTTGGCAAGCAATCACTGAGACGGACGCTGTCTCGCCTGTGGCCAACGGTAACGACAATGTCAATTTTATGGTCGGACTGACGTTGCCAATTTGGAAGAATCGCATAAACGCCTCCATTCGCGAAGCGGCCGCAGAGGTCGCAGCCTCATCTCGCGAGTTTAATGACGCTTGCGACGATACGTTTCGTCAAATCCGTCGTCTCACGGAACAGGCGTATGCGGCTGATGAGCAATTGCGACTATTCAACGACCGGATTCTGCCACGGGCCAAGAAGACTTTGCAACTCGCTTCTGCCGACTATCGCGGTCGCCGTGTGGATTTCGGCGAAGTAACAGACGGTTTCACCGAGCTGTTGATGTTTGAGCTACAGGTGGCGAGAGCAGAAGCGGCGCTCGCAGGCACGGTCGCCCAGGTCGAACGCGTTGTGGGGTGCGAGGTGGTGATGGACATTGAATATTCAGAGAATCCTTAGATTAACGCTGTTTCGCCCATCAAAACAGTTCACCTCATACTGGAGGTGAGCACACCTAGTGTCGGCGGCTCATATCTTGGGCAAGAATTGGGTATTGTCTGATCCGATGGCCGTTAGCCGCGCGTGAATAAACGGGCTAAATGCCAGATCAAGAAGTTACGAACACACTTTTAACTATCGAGAACATCGTCATCTGAGATCTGAGAGAGGAGTCGTGTTAGTGTGTTGGGGTGCACACCTAACAACTCGGCCGCACGGCCTTTATGGCCACCAGTCGTGCGTAAGGCCTGGCCAACTGCTACAACTCGTAATCGTCCTAAGTTCGTAAAGGGTAGATTGACGGATCGTGGATCCTTTTCATCCGTTCCCGGCAGAGTAGGCTCACATTGTAGTACATAACTTTGCTCAATGACTAAACTCAGTTGACGTACATTACCTGGCCAGCGGTAGTCGCAAAATTTACCAAGTGTTTCTGCGTCTGGTTTCCAACGTGGTTGCTGGTATTGCGCTGCAAATTTGTCAGAGAAATATTCAATAAAACTTGGGATATCTTCTTTTCTTTCACGTAGCGGAGGCATCCGCAATTCGACCATGTTAAGGCGGTAATAAAGGTCTTCACGGAAACGGCCTTCTTCGACATCGCGTTGTAGATGCCTATTTGTTGCAGCTATGACTTGGACATCGACTTTTACTGGATGGGATGATCCCACGGGTGTTACCTCACCCTCCTGCAATACTCGCAACAGCTTGGGTTGAAGTTCCAGAGGCATGTCGCCTATTTCGTCCAGAAAAACAACACCGCCATTGCCGGCACGGAAGACGCCTAAGCTCTCGCCGGCAGCTCCAGTAAATGCTCCCCGTTCGTGCCCAAATAATTGGCTTTCGGCAAGTGTGGCGGTAAGAGCTGCGCAGTTGACCGGCACAAAGGCATTATTCTGGCGTGGGCCAAGACGGTGCAACAAACGGGCCCATACTTCTTTGCCTGTACCCGTTTCACCTGTAAGCAAAACAGTACACTCAACCTGAGCAGCGCGCTCAGCATGATGGGCATTACGATTCGCAGCAGAATCTTGCCCAATAATAAGACTCGCCGGATCCTCGGGAGGCAATGACGCCAACGAATCCAGTGAAAACGTATTGATAGATGCCATCTCTCATTCTCCGGGCCTGTAACGAGCTATTCAAGCTACAAGCCGAAAGGTTTGCCCTTCAAAGCCTAGTTGCGGTTCCAATGCAATCTAGAGCCTGAGTTAAGTCAATCATCTCACTGGCGGTCCAGCCTTATGAACACCTTACAAAAAGCAAAAAATAGTGGAAAAGATCGGTACTCGTCTGAGAATTCCATACTCCTGACTTCCCTACTTCAGAAGCGGCATGGTTCGACTCAGATGTCAAGAACCCTGTTCCACTCACGTAAGGTTCATTCTAGTCGGAATCTCAAAATGCTCAAAGATAAGTGTAAAATAAAATCGGGAACCTAAGGGCTCTGTACCGGTTACGCTAGTTGCCTTGAGTGAGTCGTAAGTCATTTTGTTTTATTGACTTGCGTTGTTTTTTTGCAGTGTTCAGCAGGGCTAATTGTAGTAGGGAGTGCGAAAATTCGGTTTGTGACAGATCCCCATATACTGACCTTTTGTCCAGGGAATACCCATTATACGGCCGCAAAAAATCGTACGGTGCTCAAGCATAAGCTTGAGATCAGGCTGCCAATCCCACTTTTGCGGCTGCTTCGACTGCCACGACGGAGAGTTGGAGACGATTTGCCGCACGATAAAACTCCGTCTTGTTGAGCAAGATAGTACGTTTTGCTTCGATCGCTAAGACTTTACCACCTGCGGCTGCCACGGCTTCCAGTGTTTTTACGCCAACCGTGGGGACATCAAATCGCATATCTTGATTTGGTTTGGCCACCTTCACTATCGTAAAGCCTCCCGACGGACAAAGTTCTCCAGCACGTTGGATGCAATGGTCAGTGCCTTCAATGGCCTCTACGGCTAGAACTGTTTGATTCTTAATACAGACACATTGCCCAATGTCGAGACCCCCCATCGCTTTTGCCATTTGCCAGCCAAATTGCACATCGTTCTGTTGCCGCGAGTTCAATCTGCGGCCTGCGACTTGTCCTTCCCCGACAAGCAGTTCAGGAGCAAAGTTAGTTGCAGGTTCAAATTGGATACCATGGGAGGCAAATGCATTGACAACATTGTTCAACATTGTGTCGTCCTTGCGATCGGCTGAACCCATGAATAGTTGGGGATAAAAAGCGAGAATGGTTTGCCAATCGGGGCGGTGCTTAAACCACCAACGTGGTTGGTACAGTAGTACCTTGTGAACTTTGCCAGCCATCGCAGCTTGTGTGACACCCCATCGTCGGTAGTAGCGTATGGCCCGACCAATCCCCCCTATGCCGATCCATCCAAAATGGTCGCAAAGATCAGCCAATGCTGGATCGGCGTGATCCAGTATGCCTACCCCAGCAATACTTTTGCCTTGGTTGCGAAGCGCACGGGCAACAGCTAGCGGAAATTCTCCCCATCCCGCCAAGAGACCTATGGGCCCATTGTCGATGGGTTCTGCGGGTAAAGTATTTTTCGAGGGCATGGATATTCTAAAATTCGATCAAAGAGCACTTGGTGCGTTTGTTTCTCGCGATGTGTCTTTAATTAGGCGGCTTGTTCACCCGTCTTGCTGTCATCCGACTCCGCAGCTTTAGTCAGAACCATTTCCATTTGGCGTTGTAACTTCCGAAATTCTTTGCGCATCTCGGGTAATTTTGAAATAGCTGCCATTTGTAACTTTTGTTTGCGGACGGGAGTTGCCGGTTGGCCAAGGACAATTTCACCGTCTTCAACATTATTGGACACTCCAGCTTTGGAACAGAGGACAGCACCTTCGCCGATGTGAACGTGGTCGCGAACTCCTACTTGCCCTGCCATGACTACGTAGTCTCCAGTGGTGGTACTCCCGGCGATTCCTACCTGCCCACAAATGAGATTGTGTTTACCTAAACAGCAGTTGTGGGCAATTTGAACCAGATTGTCGATTTTGGAACCATCGCCTATTTCAGTTGGTCCATAAGTGCCACGATCAACCGTTGCGCAGGCACCAATTTCTACGTCAGCACCAAGTTTTACATAACCAAGTTGAGCGGATAGCTGGTGCCCTTCCTCATCCTGGGTATAGCCAAAGCCATGAGCGCCGAGCACAGCACCCGCATGAAGAATGGAGCGATCCCCAACTTGTGTGTTTTCGTAGAGCACACAATTCGGAAAAACAGTTACATGCTTTCCCAGTTGACTTCCAGCCATGATGCGAACACCAGCGTGAATGGTCGTGCCAGAGTCAATGGACACGTCATCGCCTATCCAGGCAAAAGGATGAATGTCAACGTTTTCGCCTACCTGTGCCGTTGGGCTAACACATGCCTGCTCGCTGATGCCAATGCGAGACTGTTTTCTGAGAGGCAGGAAATGCAACACAATTTCTGCGAAGGCGGCGTGTACGTCGTCTACTACGATCGTGGGTTTCCCAGGATTTTTAACATCAGGAGAAACTACCGCGGCTGAGGCAGCAGATTGGGTTAGTTGGTGCTGGAAGTCGGGACTATCAGCAAGTGTGATTTGACCGGGCGTCGCCGCTGTCAGGGTACCAGCACCTTGTATTTCAAGTGTTGGCTCCCCACAGAGGCGGCCATTTACGAGCTTTGCCAGGTCGGCCAAAGTGGTCGACATTTAGGAATCCTTTCCAAAATGCGCATGCCCATTGCTTGCAAGCAATGCGAGGCACAGGCGAGTATCTTCGAATAGGCGAATCGTACTGCTGGAGATGCTTCGATAGCAAGAGCAGATCAACTGCTAGCGGATTGTTGATTTAGTCGCTTGGCTGCGAACTAGACGTAGTGCTTGCTCAAAATGACGCTGTAGCCGTAAAAACTTTTCTAAGTCTCCGCCTCGATCAGGATGTAGCGTTTTCGCCAATTCGCGATAAGCTGTCATCACATCTTCTTCGGAACAGGGAAGACACAAATCGAGTGCCTTCAGGCAACTAGGTCTTTGGCGAAGAGCCCAAATTGGTGTTGTAGGAACGACTTGCACCACCGTTACCAGAGATCGTCTTAGCGAACGCAAGTAGCGACGAAAGTCGAGTACCATAAACGTGTATCCCAGCAAGGGAAGAGATATGATCAATAGCAAGTAGGCGCCCGTGAGTATCTGGTCGATGCCCTGAGGCCAACTGGCAGGTGAAGATGCAGATGCAATAATCATTGGAGTATGAAAAGCCGTGGTTTCAACGAATCCACGGGACTCAGAAAAGCTTGGGTGGAGATAGGTCCACTTTGAAGGATAGCGATCCATTTGTCCACTTGGGGATAAAAAAATCTCCAAACTTTGTAGAAAACGTCTCTTTTTTCGTAGCTGCAAACGTGTTATTCAACGGGTTTCTTTTAGAATAAGGTTTTATGTCATGCAAACGCATAGGTTTTATCTTTTGCCAGTTTGTTTCTTGCTAATGCTAACCTTGAGGAGCGAAGGCAAGACAAAAAAACCGAACTTAAAGTGGGTGACAAAGCCCCAGTTTTGAGGGACTCAATGACCAGAACAAGAAGTGGATTTCTAAAAAAACGCCAGCAAGAAGATTTATGTAGTTTACTTTTGCCCGGCAGACAGGACTTCTGGCTGTGCCAAGCAGTGGACATTTGTAATCGATAAGCAATGGAAGATTGTCTACAAAGACAAGGCAGTGAAGGCCGCGAAAGACAGCACAAAAGTACTGGAAGTCATTAAGAAATTAACTTCTCCCTCTGGTTCTCTCCCCTTGGCTGCCTCCTCCTGGGTTTTTTTCAAGGCAGAGGTTTCAATACTCCCATCACTCGCGCCAAAGACCGATCGATGAGACGCCAGGGTGTAAGCCACTTTGCACATTGCATGCCGTGGGCATCCATGCCAACGGTATAATGTGTGCGTGGCCGACGAGCCGTTAGTGCACGTTGGACGACACGGGCAACTTGCTCGGGTGTCGTTATTGCCTTGGCGCCCCGTTCATTAAAATCACCAGCGCGGGCATACATGATGTCGTAGCCGCTCTTGAGTTCTGCAGGGATTTTTCCAGTGCGTTGCTGGAGGTCATCACGAGCTTTGTCAAAAATGGATGTGCGCACTTGTCCGGGGCGAATTAAGCTAACGGAGATTTGCCAGGGTCTGAGTTCGACACGTAGAGTGTCTGAGAGTGCTTCTAGAGCAAACTTGCTGGCAGAATAGGCTCCTACCATAGGCAATGCCAGCGTACCATTCATTGAGGACATGTTAATAACCCGGCCACGCGTTTTGCGTAGCAAGGGTAGGCAATGTTGGATCATACGGAGTGGTGCTACCGTGTTAACCTCAAAGAGTTGCCGAACTTCATCTAGATGCGATAGTTCGACAGCTGCCGGCAGGCCCACTCCGGCGTTATTGACTAGACCAAAAAGTCCCTGAGGACAGTCTTTTTCGATCGTGGCGACAGCCCGTGCTACATCGTCATCTTGGGTAACGTCTAATAAGATGGGAACTAAATTAGATCGCTTGAGATCCAAGAGATTGTCCAAGTGTTGTTCCCGTCGTACTCCAGCAAAAACTTGAAATCCATAATTTGCCAACTGTAACGCGGTGGCCCGTCCAATGCCTGATGAACAACCTGTGACCATTACGATGCGTCTAGATTTGTCCATTCTCGCGCCTCAATTCCAGAAAGATCCGTGCTAGTAATGGAGCATAGCAAATTGTTGGCTGAATAGCACGTGCCAGAGAGGGGGCAAGCACTGAAGGGAACGCAACAGGGACCTGTTGTTCAGGTTTTGGAGTAAAACTTGCATAAAATGCGAAGATGAATTTATCGATTCGAGCGAAATTCAGGGGGCACTTCGGCCAAGGCTTCGTCTGCTAATACATAGGAACGACCGATTAGTTCAGCATCGTGATTGATGAGATCAAGAAATCGGCTCCCCATGAGACATTCGATTGCAAAGATCTCTTGTACGGCATCTTCAAATCGGCAGAAAGCTACCGTTTGCCCCGTTTCGATGTTGACTACCGGACTCCACAGGTGCGTTCTTGCAGTCGCCCTACAAGGGGTATACCGCTGAAGACGGCAGACTCGCGCACTTGTGAGAGACCTGCAAAAGCAAGCGGCCCTAAGAAAGACAATCCTCGAGTGAAGCCTGGTAGTTGAATAATTTCGTGATACTTACCCGTATTCAGGTCAATGGTGCCGAACCCTCCATTGCCGGACTCAAGAATCCACAACTTGTCTGGGTACCAACGGGGCGAATGGGGCATGGAGAGTCTACGGATGATGGTTTCCTGATTTTCGACATCCATCAGCAAACCACTATCACGCTTGTTTTCCCGCCAACCACCTACGGTGTCCGTTTCGCCAAGGGCCGTAACATAGCGTACCCGATCATCACGTAAGGCGAGGCTATTGAGGTGGCACTTGTCACCAGGTCCCAAGTCTTTCACAAAGGATGGTTGCCAGCGTGGATCGATGCTATTGCCTTCGAAACGTGTGCCCAGGCAACTAAATGCTGTGTTGACAAACCACAACTGGTCACCCGCCCAGGCCATTTCGTGTATTTAAATATTACCAGTCGTATGACTGCGACGTGGCAAGAAACAAGAATCGTGTACGAACGAGGATTCTTTGTATTCTTCCAGATCGCCTAACTTGGACCACCGCGGTCAAATCAGTCTCAATATTCAAGCGAACAAGAAATACTTTTAGGCATAAAGAAGCTAGGCATCAGGCGGCTCCCTCATGGGACGTGTCGTCGTTTTCATGGTACTTGCCTGATAGACGTCCACGCAGGGTATTCATACGACCGGTGCCGTAAGGATCGGGTTGCCCTGGACCTCCCAGATCCATACTTTCTCCGAAATAGTATTTGCGAGCTTCTTTATTTTGCAAGACTTCATTGGGCGTACCATGGCAGAGAACTCGTCCTTCACGGATGACGTAGCTACGATCAGTGATTTGCAGGGTTTCGCGCACTTGATGGTCAGTAATCAGGATAGATATACCTCGACTACGCAAATCACGCACAATGTCTTGAATACTTGCAATCGTGACCGGATCGATTCCTGTAAAAGGTTCGTCGAGCAATATAATCTCAGGATTGGAGACCAGGCAACGTGCGATCTCCAAGCGACGACGTTCGCCACCGGATAGAGACATTGCTTTGCTACGTCGGAGTTTGGTAATACCGAACTGGTCCAGCAATTCTTCGGTCCGAAGTCGACGGCTTTTGCGATCCATGCCAAGCATTTCCATCATGCCCAGTAAATTATTTTGTACGGACAGCTTGCGAAAAACGCTTGATTCCTGCGCTAAATAGCCCATGCCCCCTTCCCGGGCTCGTCGATACATGGGCCAATCGGTTACATCTTGATCATTCAGCACAACTCTTCCCGCATCCGGTTCGGCCATGCCACAGGTCATCGAAAAAGTGGTGGTTTTGCCTGCACCATTCGGGCCAAGCAGGCCGACGATCTCTCCACGTTGAACCGAGAAATCAACACCATCCACAACACGACGTCGGCCGTAGTTCTTCACCAGGCCAGTAACATCTAATAGGCGCATGCCGTCCTCCTTGACGTATGAGTTGCCAGTCGCGAGTCGAAAGCACGGCTAAGGCTTAATGCGTCTCGAAACGGTTCCTCTTTTATCGAACGATTCTCATATCTCCAAAACCTGGAAAGCCAGGCAGTATTGGTATTCCTGGGATGCTCCCCCAGGAATGCGGCCAGAAAACGCAGACGGCTTTGCCAATCAGCAAACGTCGGTCCAGGTAATGGCCGCCCGGCTTAGCCCCGGTCATTGCATTTGGCGTTACCCACAAGCGGCAGTCTAAACTTTCAGGGCTATTGTCTCCCAGGACAAAAAACTGATCCGTGTCGATCTCAAATGTTTGTTTGTTGCGTTTCTTGAACCGAGGCCAGGTAGCAGGGTCGGTAAATAGCTGGTAATCGCTTGCAGGCACAGGAATATAATTGCCATCTACAAGTTGTAGGGATGTATTGGGGTAGTCTTGGGAGGTTGAAGACCCTGCACTACCAGCTCGGACTGAAACATAATAAATATCCCGCATCACTTTCAGGTTGTGGACGGTCAACTTGGCTCCTCGTGCGCCCATGCGAACCGGCGCTAAATCGCCGAGATCATTTTCGCTTGTCGTTGGCAAATTATTAGCACGATTTCCATAAAGGGAGTCAGCATCGTACTGGAGACCAGCCAAGGTGTTGTCGAGACGGACCAATTCGTCATCAACCCAAAGTATTAATTGATCGTCCACATTGCAGAAGAGAAGTCGGTGTTTTCCGGGCTGGTTCAAATCTGTTTTGTTGAGAGCCATGCTGTAGGTGTTCGAATCCGTATCCTGTGCGGCCGTATCTTGTGAGTGTGAAGAAGCATAAGGTTTCCCATCTGCTGAAAACCCCACGGAACCGTCTTCTAGATTGATCCGGCAGATAAAATGCTTGCCACCTTCTACGAGGTCCAGCAATAATTCGCCAGTGGCCTCTTCGATCTCCACTTCGCATTCCAGGGCAAGATCGCTGACCCAGTTTTTGCCCCTACATCGTGGCATCATGGACCATCCATTTTTGCGGACATCATTGCGCATCAACCGAGCATTGTAGGGATTGAAATCACGGATCAGGGCGGGTCGTATATTGTCGAGCCATTGCTGTTTGCTCGTGCCAGGGTATCTGCCGTTTTGGGTGAATTCACGTGCAATGAGCCAGTCATTGTCAGTAGGTATCAAATGGCGATAGCTTAACCAATCCACGGATTCTTTGTTGGCATTGGTCTTTGCATCATAACGATAGAGTTGTTGAACTTTCTTTTCGCCAGCCTGGATTTCAATATCCCAGCCTTGGGATGATTCGGATCCCCAGCGCAGAGGCCACCCGGCATTGTAAAGAATGCTCGGATCGTAGTCCGTATCATGTACGGGTTGTAACATTACGCGAATTTTATCGGCCGGCTTGCGTTCGATTTGAAAGCCGTTCTGGTCATCATTCTTAGAACGAATGAAGATGTCACCCTGGTAGATCTGCAGTGTCTCGTTGGGGAGTCCGACCAGGCGTTTGATGTAATTCATTTCGCCATTACCTGGGAATTTGAACACGACGACATCCCAGCGATCAGGATCTCGATTGGCGTAAATGTATTTATTGACCAGGATGCGGTCGCCAGGATATGTGGAAGTTGGTTCGAAGTCTTGCTGATTGATGTAGGAGGGAATGTCCTTTATGAAATTCTTGTGATAAATGATCGTTTGTCGGCACATGGGGCACATGCCGGCTACAGTGTCTACCAAAGAGGGATCTTGTCCATTGGCAATCAATTTGGCTCGCTCATCACCTTCGGTACTGGCCGTTGTGCGAAAGCGATACTCGCATTCACTGCAACAAAGGTCTTTGTGCTGTCCTTGCAAGGAGGGTGACATCGAACCCGTGGGGATCACAAAAGCTTCGGCTTCGAAAGTACGAAACAAAAATGCGAGCACAAAAGCGATAACGATAGACTCCAAAGTTTCGCGCAAAGCATGCAATCCACCACTTGGAGGTGTTGCTGTCTGGGGAGTCGTGTCAATTATTGGCTCTCGACGTTTCTTTTGATTTTTCTTCTTAGGCATATGAGGGGATAAGGGGTTTGGGGCTGGAGATATATAGGTCGAGGCAACAATTCACGGGCATTCCATCATGCGTCTGCCCCCAGATAATTCGCCGCTGGGGCGGCAATATAGTCGAATTTCTGCTGAGTGGGAAACAGATCTCTGTCCCGAAGGGCCGTGCTGCTAGCGGTCCAATAGGGGTTTTCCTGCTAGCAAATCAGCGGAGACAGGCCCCCAGGAGCGACTATCGAGTGAAATTGGCGAGTTGTCGCCCAATAAAAAAAATTCGTCATCCTGAAGGCAGATGGGATCTGTCTGCCGGCGACGAGCACCCTCGCACTGAGGAAGGTAGTGAATGTCGCGAAACAGCAGGGGATCCCCGAGCAAGACATGGGGTTCTGCAACCTCGATAGAAAGCGGCTCTGCAACTCCTGCAGGGGGGAATGAATCGGCCAGAGGTAGACAGACTTCCAGACGGTCTCCGATTGCCAAAAGCAATTGCCGATCAAAATTGGATAACTCAACTTGCACAATGTCGTTTTTGAGTAACTCGCGACTTGGGGGAGACAAGTAAGATTTCTGCATCAGTTGACCACAACGATGTAATAAAACTTGTCCTTCTGGGAGAACCAGGGTTATATGAAACGGATGCCGGCCATCATCAATGCTCAGCATAAGATTACCTGCTCCGAGAATCTGTACTTTTGCTGACAGCATGAAATCCTGGACAAGGTGCAATTTGCGTGACAAGCCAATGTTGTAAGGTAGATTATCAAGAACAAAATTATTCTCATGATGATGAATTGGTAGTCGCATGGCTCTCTGATCGGCCAGTGACTTGTGAGCAACTTGTCCATTAATCCAGACGTCGCCATGACGTAGTTCAACCACTTCGCCAGGCAATCCCACGACCCGTTTAATACAGAGACGGTGGTCATCGTCTGGCGTGCGAAGCACGACCGTTTCCCAACGTCGTGGTTGACGCCAGATATAGGCAGTGCGATCGATCCAGAGATTGTCAGGCCGCTGCAATTCTAGTTTTGCAAGTGGGAGATACCTGGAGCCACATTGGGGGCAATCCAATCTCTTGTCCCGGAGATCAGAATCTGCTGCATAGTCACACAGGTTTTCACATTTGGGGCACTGTGCTTTCCATGAGGCCCCATGTAGGTGGGGTGCCATCGAGTTGCCGGAGACCGTGACCGGCTCGAAGATTCCTAAGAGTAGCCACGTCCTGGTGACAAGTGCCAGAAGCAGCGAGCCAACCATCCAGTGTAGTAGCGAGCGGAACATAAGGGGTCTTCGCGAAGAGATATTCCTGTAATGCGTCAGGGTTAACTGCCCGATGCTGTCGCTGCAGGTTGGATTCGAACGGGGGGTGTTTTGTCCGCTACCGTGTTGCGCACCCCTATGCTGTGTTTGTCAAAGATCTTACCGCCCAGCAATACAACGTGGCAGGTGAGTTGCTCCTTTCCGAACTGAAGGAGCTGGACGTGATGTCCTTGGCCCGTTTTTGCTTCTGTTGAGTTCAAATACCAGCGGTTTGTTTTGGGGGTGCGTTGTCCGACTCCCAAACCGCCCTCCCCCACGTAAACGACGCCTTGCGAATCAAATTTTGAGTCGCGGATCGGCGGGGTGCGTTTGATGTTGTGGCCATCTCCCTCACAAGCAATATCCAAATGATACTTTTCAAATAAGGGGACCCAATGGATCAAGTTCAGCCAGGGAACTTTCACGGCAGGAAAGGCGGGCCGGTGGTATTGGGCCAGTAGCCAACGATATTTCGTACGTGATTTGGCAAGATCCGTGTCGAGCCAGTTGCGTTGATCGCCAGCCAGGCTGGTTTCGGTATTGAGTGTGAGCAAGCGCACCTGGGGGCTCAGGTTGATACCATAAAAGTTTTTGTCTTCAGGTGGAAAGGCAAAAACCTCATTGAACATCTTTCCGCCATCATGATTGCCACGAGAGGGGATGATGGGTAGGAGTTGTCCATCGTCGGAGACGGTTAACTCATGGTCTTCCATCCACTGCGACCAAAGTTTCAGTTTTCTGCCGTCATAAACAAAGTCGCCTCCATGGGCTAGTGCCAGGATAGGCACTCGTTCAGGTTGTTGCGACTCGCGCAATAAGCGTGCCAGCATGCGGTTCATTTTTCTTCGTGCTTCTTGCCCGCTCCGCGAATCGGCGCCGAACAAGATGGCCACGGGAACATCTTCTGCAGGCGCTGTTAAAAAATAAAACTCAGGCGAAGCCTGGCCATCGCTTTCCATGATGACATGGTATTTGGTGGATGGCAGCAAGTCTTTCAACTGGGCATGATGAAAAAAGAGCTTCGGATCTTGGGTGGTGTAGGGTGCATTGCGCTGTGCGACGACCGTACGTTGATCGGTGCTACCGGCTTGACGGATGAAAACACGATGCTCGGATCCGGCGTTTGTTGTATTCCAGCAAAGCGTGGCGGTCGTTGCTGGGTTGGAGTTCCAAACCAGACGCCATTGTTTGGGCTTGGTGTCTGATACCTGGGTATCCGCTTGAGCAATTTGCCCTATCCCCAGGGGGGCAAGCAGAATAGATGTAAACAGAACAGTAGTTGCGAAAAATAACTCTCTCAACGAACGACCCTCTTCACCAAGTTATATAGGCCTCTGATTTTCTTGCCGCCATTGTAGCAGATGCAAGTAGAGGAACACAATCAGAGGAAGTGTCATGTGAGGGACTCGTACTAGACCCATATGCCAGAAAGATATCCCCCAGACAAAGATGCGGCTGATTGCAGTGAGGGCACCCCATAGGGCCATCCAGCCAAGTACCCAACGCGATTTTGTGGTGACACATAAAATCGCTAGTAAGATGTCGACTGCACCTATGAGGGAGAGAATATGCTCTGCATTTGTTTGTGGGAGATTTACCCCCAAAACATTCGAGCTTGCGCCAATAAGCAGATCAATAAAATGTGGATTGAGTTGCCAGGATTCTATGCCATGAGCCAAAAAGGTAATTGCAATAGCCCAGCGCAGAAGAGTCATTGCACAGAAAGTCCTTTTTTCACTAAGGGGACGAGGCGTACGCCATGGGTCGAGCAACAGGAGACCCAGAGGGGCGGCAATCCGCGCAGACTGCGTCAGAAACGGAAAAAGTGTTACCCACTCGGCAGGCAGCAAGTCTGCTGAGAGTGGAAATCCATCGGCATTTTGCCACATGGCAATCGCTAGGACGAGTTGTAATAGTACGAGGGGGCCTAGGACCGCAGCACAAGGACGGAATAGGACACAAACGCCTGATAAGAGTGCCAGCCAGCCAAGCGTTTGCTGCAGGATCAAAGCGTTCGCTTCGTTCCAATGGAGGCCGCCAATATCGGCCGGATTGATAATCCAGTGCAGTAGAGGTGTTTCTCCAGACTGTGACAACCATCCCCAGTTGCCAAGGCACTGCAGAGCTACCGTGAGACGCAGTGATCCCAGGATTGCCAGCCAGAGAGGGGCTGTTTCTAAACCATTTGATGATTTCATGGGGACATTTTATTGGTTCATCTGCGGGCCCCCCCTAACGAGAAAGATGAGGGTTCGTCAACCAGCGATGAGAACAATTTTTAAAACCCGATTGTAGCCAGCAGAAGGATTGATGGGAGTTCAAAAATACTTGAGGTGAGAGAATTTTATTCCTGACAGGGTCCTTTTCTAGGGGAATTAAGATCCGTGTTGTATCAGCCCTACCATCACGTTTCTCAGGGAGGGACTCAGGCTGACGTAGCAAAACAGACAAGGTATGCGGGCCAACGTTTTTGCATCTGGTGGGACACGCCATGGGCCTGTGCCAAAGTCCGTGGCGGATCAGAGGGCTTGGCCGTAGTCACATGCAGTCGTTACTCGTAGGGCCACGCTTAGGGGGCAACGTGGTGAATAGAACACCTGTTCCGATTGTGCCGTGGATGCAGATTGAGGCCTGGCAATCCGATTGCACGGCAGGTGGTGCCCGGACGTAGGGAAAAATGACACAAAAAAACAGCACTTTGTTTGCGTCGTGCAACATTGTGGGCAATGCTTGCTTGGATAGATATCTATCCGCCTGTTGCCAACCCACTCTCGGTCCGCCACGGACTTTGGCACAGGCCCATCCTACCTGTGGAGTGTCCTAGAGCAGAGGACTCGAAGCTATGAAAAACACATGTATAACATTGGCTATGGCAGTCTTGATTACGAGTGCAATTGGTTGCGGTTGCTACCGCAAACACTTTGCTGCCAAGCCCGTAACAGCGCCCGTCTACACAAGATGTGTACCCACATGTGCACCAAGTTGCAATACCTGCAACCCATGTGGTTCGAGTGGTGGAGAGGTTACCTACGGCTATGGAGGAACTTCCAGCACCACTTATATGCCTGCAACATCAGGCGATACCCTCCCCATGATGGCACCCGGGGGAAGTGGCAGTTAGGGTCTCTAAGCCGAGTCGGCTTTCGTGCTTTGTTATTTGAGTCTTGATGGGTGGCTGCGAGACCTAACGGAGAAAATCCGGCAAACGGGATCGTAGCAACCCATCAAAGTGAGGCTTGACCAGAGACGAGCTCGGTACGAGCCTGCTGAGGCCTAGTGCCGAGTTGCGCACATGGGCGGTCGTGGAAACAAGAAGAAAGCACGACTGTGGAACGCTCATAGTCTTAGCCGTTCTCCCCAGGCTGGCCAGATGCTATTTCCTTTTGTCTTCCTCACCCGTCTCAAGAACGGCGAGGAAGGCCTTTTGGGGGATATCGACAGAGCCTATAGATTTCATGCGCTTTTTACCCGCCTTTTGTTTCTCCCATAGTTTACGTTTGCGAGAAATATCGCCGCCATAACACTTGGCGGTGACATTTTTGCGCATAGCACTGATGGTCTCGCGGGCTATTATTCGAGTGCCAATTCCTGCCTGCAAAGCAACCTCAAACATATGGCGCGGGATTTCTTTTTTGAGTTTCTTGATCACTGCGCGGCCCCGGGATTCGGCGTCCCGTTTGTCGCAGACAATAGACAGGGCATCAATGCGATCATTTTTAACCAGAATATCCATGCGTACTAATTGACCCGACTCGTAGCCCAAAAGTTCGTAGTCCATGGTTCCATAGCCGCGCGTGACCGTTTTCAGTTTGTCATGCATGTCGTAAATGATTTCGGCGAGCGCCAACTCATAGACGATCATTGCTCGGGTGGGTGATAGGTACTCGGTGCGCACATAGATGCCACGGCGATCGGTGCAAAGTTTCATGATACCGCCGATGTACTCAGTCGGTACAACAAAGTTGGCCCGCACAATAGGTTGCCGGAATTCCTCAATTTCGCCACCATCCGGGACGTCTTTAGGGGTATGTATTTCCAGGACTTCACCACGTTTGGTAACAACCTCATACGTCACATTGGGTGCGGTTTGTACAAGATCGATGTTGGCTTCCTGCTCCAAACGTTGTTGCACGATTTCCATATGCAACAGCCCCAAAAAACCACAGCGGAAACCGAATCCCAAGGCGTCGCTCGTTTCGGGTTGAAATTCAAAACTTGGGTCGTTGATCGCAAGTTTTTCAAGGGCATCACGCAACTGTTTGAAATCTTGCCCATCTGACGGATAGAGACCACAGAAAACCATGCGTTTTGGCTCTTCGTAGCCAGTGAGTACTTCGGCTGGGTTCTCTCCAGCAATGCTGATTGTGTCACCAACATGGACATGGCCCAAGGACTTAATATTACAAATGAGATAGCCCACCTGCCCGGCGGTCAACTTATCTGTGGGAACGCGTAAGGGTTCAAAATGCCCCAATTCAACCACATCGTGTGTCGTGCCCTGCTGCAGAAACTTGATTTTCTGCCCCTTCTTCACGATGCCATTCATGATTCGCACATAGGTGATGGCTCCACGGAATTCATCGTAGTGCGCATCGAAAACCATGGCCTGCAATGTGGCATGCGGATCTCCCGTTGGTGCGGGTACACGATTTATGATCGCCTCCAGTACTTCAACGCATCCTTCGCCCGTTTTTGCACTACAGCCCAGTACTTCTTCTCCGTCAACACCTAGTGTCTGTTCCATTTCAATGCGAACTTCGTCAGGCCGTGCATGGACCAGATCAACCTTATTCATTAGGGGTACCACTGCCAGATCGTGTTCGATAGCTGCATAAGCATTGGCAACAGTTTGTGCTTCGACTCCTTGAAATGCATCGACTAATAGAACGGCACCTTCACAACAAGCCAAAGAGCGAGAAACTTCGTATTGAAAATCAACGTGCCCAGGTGTGTCAATCAAATTCAGCTCGTAAGTATTCCCCTGGTATTCGTAATGCATTGTTACTGCGCGAGCCTTGATCGTGATACCACGTTGGCGCTCGAGATCCATGTCATCAAGCAGTTGCTGTTTCATCTCACGCTCACTGACGGTACCTGTCCGCTCCATGAGGCGATCGGCCAAGGTGCTTTTACCGTGGTCG
>CAWWCC010000029.1:0-21035 GCA_963935315.1 uncultured Planctomycetaceae bacterium
ACCTGGCCGAAGTCATGGTGTACGAAACGGAACTTGGCATGGAGCTACCCTATGGACCAACCCATCTGGTTTACATAAGTGACAACTTTGAAGCAGACGTCGATAAATTTGCATCCGCAGGAGCGACACCGATCCGCGAGCCCGCAGAAGTTTCCGCAGGCTTTGGTGATCGTAAAGTGGCCTTCTTCCGTTCGCCCAGCGGATGGATTTTTGAGGTTGCCGAGATTTATCGGCATGGCGTACCAGAAGTTGTGTGAGTAAGGAACTCGGTCGTGAAAATCTGTGATCAAATTTACCTGGTCGGCTCGGAACAATTTGGCCTGAGTCATCTGCTCGACTGCAATTGTTATCTTGTCGAATCTGGAAATGCTTTGGCGCTCGTTGATTCTGGCACTGGAATGGGTGTTGAAGAAATATTAAAGAACATCCAGATCCAAGGTTTCGAGCCAAAAGATCTCACACATATCCTGATTACTCATGCACATTTGGGCCATTGGGGGGGAGCCCCAGAAATACGGGAAGCAACCGGCGCCGAAATTTGGGCTCCTGAAGCCGGCCGACATCTCATGGAAAACATCCAGGAAGATCACACCATTTGGCAAAACTTTGAGTTCGGCCGCTACCCGCAGGATTTAAAACCGCAGCCCTGTTCGCCAGATCATACATTTGGCGATGGAGATACCCTTTCTATGGGTGATCTAGAAATTCAGACCATCACCGTGCAGGGGCATACCAAAGATTCGAACTGCTTCCTGTGTGAAATCGCCGGGGAGCGGGTGCTATTTTCGGGAGATGTCGTTTTTTATGCGGGACTGCTGGGAATCTCCAACGCACCTGGCGCCAGTCTAGAAGACTACCGCCGCGACTTGCCCAAGCTGGCGGGACTCAACATTGACATGCTCTTTCCGGGTCATAGTGTATTCATTCTCAAAAACGGTCAAAAGCACATCGACCGTGCGCTCCGCAAACTGGCAGACTTTGTTTTGCCGGACACCTTTTTCGAAGGCAACGAATTCATGTGGGAGCAGGACTATCGCGAGTCGCTAGAGTAAAAATCCTTTTTCAGCCCACTCTTAAGCATTTACCTGCCATACATCTTTAATCGTGAAGGTGTGTAAAGAGGCACGTTTTTCCCCAGGGGGGTCATTGCGCGTAGCGTATCTCCCAACCACTCTTGTTGGAACTGCTTGTCGTAAATTTTTTCGGTGACACGGCGCTTCGCCAGTGGAAAGCGGATACTTGCCATCGTGCTTTTGGCTTGCGCTGGTATTCGCAAATATGAATCTGAAATCTCAATGGCCTGATTCTGGCCATCAATTTGCAATTGCAAAGAATCACGCTGAACCGATTCAGGAATGCGGATAGAAATGGGAAGTAGCTCACGAGTATGAATTTCGATAAGTCCCTCGACCGGAATGAAGCAGCGGATCTTGACTGCGGGGTGATGATAAGAAAAGAGAAAATGAACGTGAATACCCGCATCGTCCACACTGACAATATTGTCATAAACATCAGCCAATGCATGCATCCCTCCCTCGACTAAATCAACGGCAAGGTGAGGATAGTTGGCATCAATCAAATCATTCGGCAAAGTGAAGCCAAAACCACCAACACAGCGTATGGCTGCATCGGTAATCATTGCCTCCTCACCCCTATTCGGCATTCGTTCTAAGGAAGCGTCCAGATGCTGGCTGGCAAGGAGATGATTGCGGATGGCAATTTCTGCCTCATCGAGATAACTCGGATCAACATTGCGGCCAAGCATAATGAGTGACCGTATGATGTCGCCCGTGCAATTTGCCTCTCCGCGATGAGTACTTCCTTCAGCAACATGGCCAAAGGAAGAGCACACTGACTTGGAGGGTCCGTCGATCATCCGTTGGCCACTTTGAACGTACTGGGGCTGATCGGTTTCGATGCCATACTCGATCACATTGGCAATCGTGCCAAGAATTGAATGATTGTGGGCTGGCTCTGGAAACTTTTGCTGAGCTTCGCACCATGTAGAAAATTTTTCGGCAAGTATTTGAGCCAAAGCGTCTCCATGGGTGTCTTCGACCAGACGGTTGTACTCCATGACGGCATCGAGCATGCGGCCGTGTATTTGTGGATTTGGCGAAAAATTCGGTTGTTGGACTATCTCCAGATAGGCGGCCACCAGCTCTTGGGCCAGCTGCTTGGCACGTGCGTCATTCTCCCTGTCGTACAAACACATCAGCCCGAATAAAACTTCGCGTTGGCTATGCCAATCGACCTCTTCGTTTTCTCGACAATACTTTGGAAAATGTGCAAAATGGTCTTTTGGAGAGATGCTCTGGTAAAGAAGTTCGCGCAGCTGTTCGATAACTTTTTTATTTTCAACGCGTTGATCCGTTGAATTTTCCCAGAGATTGACTGTATGCAGGAGTCTCCCCACACAATGCGGTACATCCCATTCGGAATGTTCAAGTCGTGTCGGTCCACCCCAGACATAGTTGGCGTAGAGAGGCCGTCCGTATGCCGAGCTATCCAATACGTGTGTTGCATAGTCCATGGCCCGGTCCATGTGCCATTTGAGGTCGACGCCGCTCTGCTTCGGCTTCGGCAATCGCTGCATCATCTGCCGAACCCGATGGACTCGTCCGGCATCGACCTTAATCAAAGCTTCCGTAGAAGATTGCTCTCCATGCAAGCAGCAACATGGTAAAGCCACAAATGCACTAGCAGCAAAAAGGACGAAACGGCTCATAGACTACGGCTTTAGACTTTTTTCGGGCACGTATGCCGAACGTGTCGTTCGTGGTGCCGGACCTGAAAGAAATCCCTGACGCGCATAGAGAGGATAGACAGCACCTGGTGGATCGATGGAAACAACCGTATTGCCTTTCCAAACAACTTGAAATCCACTGCGCTGGGCAATTTCTCTAGTTTTTGATATTGCGAGTGGAAAGGTTATCTCCACACGTGCATCTGGAGTGAGGTGCTTCAAATGCACATAGCCCTTTTGCCACTCAACGGGCTGCGTTTGACCATTGATTTTCACCGAAACTTGCGTCCGATCTACATGACCGGGAATACGAACATACATTGGCTGTGGGAGGTGGACATGCAAATCAATTTGACCTTCGTAGGGCAGGTGGCTATGGACATCGACCGACCGCGATGAACGGCTGAAGAGGAGGTCAATCCAAACTCCATTCTCCAATTCACGAATTGCATGGTGCCAGAGCAAATACAAACCACGTGCCCCTTGAACATCACAACATCCTTGTTTCATGAAGTTGGCGTTAACCGATGAACAACCAAAAAAGTCGTTCGGCGCACTCCAGCCAGCAAATCCACCGGGCAGCATCTCCAGCACATTCTCGGTTCGACCACCTGGAGGGGAATTGCCTGGGCGGCGTTCGGCAATGGGCCGGATATTTTCGAACCAATCTGTGTGCAGCATCTGGTGTTCCAGAAGTTGGTTGCGTCCATATTTTTCAGCGACATCCCAGTACTCGTTTTGTCCAGCAAGCGCAAGTGTAATCGCAATCTCGATCATGTCGACCAAAGGACACGTCTCGCCGCCCTCGCAGACATAGTTGGAATCGAATTCCGGAAACCAGCCAAAACGCGTTCCTTTTTTCTGCGCCACTTGGAAGGCCTGAATTGCCCAATCCTTGAGGTCCTGCCGACCTGTCCAATGGGCATGATACAAAGCGGCGTTGGCAGCCCAGGTGTTGGTTACCAGAATACCTTGAATGGGCTTATCGATACCGAATCTGGTTCCGGAATGAAACAGAATCCAGTTGAACATGTTATCAGCAAGTTCTCTTGCGGTGGGGTCTCCAGTCAGGTGCGCATAGCGAGATAAGGGCCGTAGGTAAAAAATACAATGTCCTGCGGCACCCAGTGGCCAGCCCTCGACCGGTGGTTCCTCTTGCGAAGACCAACCCGAACTCCTGGAGTAGCCAAGTGATGGGAAATACCAGTAGTCGTCTTTTTTGATCATGATCTTCGAAAGGCCACCGATCAATCGATCGATATAAGCTTTGACTCGCTGGTCTTTGGTGGCGGCATAAAGCGTTACCATTCCTTTCAGCGAATAGGACATGCTTTGAATGGGAACATTGTCTTGGACCGGTTGATCTTCGCGTTTTTCCTGATGCACAAAACCGTCTTCTGGGTCATAGTAGGAGAGAAGTAAATTCCCCAGCTTTGCTTGCAATTCAGCGTGTTGAGTGTCTCCCGTCATGTGACGCATCAGCACCACAGCATCTGTCCATAAGCCGGCGGTTTGCATGTAGATGTGATTTTCATGCCAGAGGGCAGGCTGCTCGAGATTGAATTTCCCCCACCACAGTGGCAATCCACCCCGCTGGGGATCACACGACTTGGTCAGAAAACTGAGCGCCAGTTTTGCTCTTCCTTGCAAGTCGGGTGTATCTGGCTGGGATACTTCGTCTGCCCCGACGGGTACTCCCAAGGCAAAAACAAGGACTAAAAAAAGAGCAGTCTTCTTGGTTGTAATTCGCATGGAAAATTCGATTCTGGCAACTTGCTCGATATGGAAACTTTCACCTTATTTGCCTTCTGACGGAAAAACGCGCAGGTCGCCCGTATCGGTTACGCCCAGACGCCACTTCTTCCCATTGGGCGAAGTGAGCACGATCCCTGCGGCTGGAACGGGTAGTTCGACGTCCCCTGTTGAGTGGACCTTCATCTTCTTTTCGTAGGGTTTCGTTCCTGCGCGACTTTCGATTGCTAGCTCCGAGCCAGTCGTGTTAGGGATTTGCACGTTGGCTCGCCAATCCGAATTTTGCGTTTGCTGATCCGTACGCTTGGCAGTCCAGCGCACATAGTCAGAGGGTTGGTCTCCACTATTCCTACGGATATTCCGCTCGATGCTGATGGCATCGACGGGGCCCGGAGGACCGCCATTTCGCTGAGCACTGAACTGTGCGGTACCATCCGTCTTGACACGCATGGCAATTGCGTTGAATGGTTGGACGTCTTTGTCCGCTTCCAACAGACCCCCTTGTATCATCTGCAGGTCCAGTGGCTTAACACGGCCATGCCCATGGGCTTCGACAATAATTCCAAATCGACTTTGTGATTCAGCTAGTGCAGTAATGCTCAGCATCTCATGCGCTTCGTTGGATGGATGGATCCTGTGCAGCGTCAGTTCTGCCAGGGCATCCGTTTCGGGTTTCTTTCCCATGGTTGGGTAGATGTCGAGCGCAGAACGAAAATAATCTCCTTGTGGAAGAAGTTCCAGGTTGCCACCCGGCTGAGCGCGAATATAACCGTTGGTTGGGGGCAACCCATGTCCATCTCCGCCTCGCTTGAACCAAAGTTTACCTGGATATTCCAGGATGCCTCCTCCAAGTAGATTGAAATCACGTAAATGGAGATTCCCTTGAACGGTGAATTCATCCACAACGGAGCTGGATTGCTGGGCATATAAAAAACTTGATGCACATAGAAACCAGGCAACAGCGAAGCTGACAACAACTAGAAATAACAATCGCATTTGACACTCCCAAAGAGCTCGTTGAAATCGCAAGGTGAAAATAGAACAGCAGAGACAACTGATCAATTGGATGCTGCACCTTTGAGAACCCGGTCCACCAAGCCGCCTGACTGGCATGGACCTGCTAAATCCTGGTTATCCAGTGCAGCCGGCAATCCCCAAAGCACCATGTTCTGATAGTAGTCGGCACCATAGGTTCGCTTTCCATTGTCACAGCGAATCAGATTTGGCATGTCCCAACCCAATCCTTGAACGCGGATGATGTTGTCCATATTTCGACGGGCAATTTCTAGTCCCAGCTCGCGCTGGCCGTTGTACATGTAAGTCATTGCGACAATGTTCACCTCGGGAGGAAAGGTCCCATAGCGCGCCAGATCAGGTCCTTTTCCAGGTTCTGCAAAGCCGGCCATGCCGCCAATCTCAACAAGGCATGTATCCTCAATTGTTTTGAGTGCGGTCTTGATACGATCCTTTCGAAATACGGCGGGCAGTCCGTGCAGATCCACCATCCATTGACCGTCCAATTGACTCGACATGATATCTGTCGAGAGCATGTCCTTTGCCGGGTATCGGAAGAAATCATAGGACCTTGTTTCTTCGTTCCAGAGGTTCTCTTCGGTTAGCTTACTCGCAAGAGCGATCCACTGGTCACACTGTTTTGAAAATGCGTCATCCTTCATGGCATCTGCCATGTGTTTGGAAAATCGAAGCTGCGCCAAGCGCACCCCTGCCAGGTGAGTGACCATGCCGTACACGGGTGTGTGCTCCCACCATTCCTGCCCATTTCCTTCTCTGGGGAAACTAATAATGCCATGTTCGCCCGGAGTTAAACCGACGGTGAACTCCGTGTTCTTCTTCACGGCCGGATAGAACTCTTCGATCACGCCTATGTCACCCGTTCGTAGCCATAATCGATGCACCAGATCGGCAAAACAAGCACCGTTTAGTGCAATCTGCCATTCGAACGATGGCTTCGTAAAATCCTTGGGGGGATAGAGAAATGGTACCGCCCCGTCCGGGCGCATGTAGGCGACATAACCTCGGAGGATTTGCCGCTCGAGTTCTGGAAAGAAATAGGCAATTGGCAAATCACCGTAGTAGTTGGACGCAATACAGCCAACAATGGCACAAGTGCGTGGGCACTCGGTCATTTGAAAGGCGCCGAGCGGCGCCGCCCATGCGGCCGTATCTCCACGGGGCGCAGCCCACAAACTATTTTCGGCAAATTGCGAAAGATTGTTGATAAGTGCCGACTGCAACCAGACTGGTAGCGACTTGTCAGAGAAAACGACATTTTGCCAGGCGAGGATTCGCTGCAAGAGGTCTTGATGCTGGGCTTCCAATTGGGCAACCACATCAAGTACCACGCCGTAGCGGGACGTGTACTCAGGGTAATACACACTACGATCATGTCGATCGAAACGGGCCAACGTGTATTCATTCTTCGTCCAAGTTTCATCGAAGTGCTTGATCTCGTTATACGAACCACCCAGCCAATGCGAAACGCGCCAGGCAAGAACAAACCGTACTGATTTTTTTTCCTCTGGCCCTAGCTGGAAATCAACCACGGCACACGCACCGCTCTCCGTATTCGATGCGTCGGGAAGCTCCTCGCCGATTCGCGACCAGGCCTTGCCGCCGACAGAAAGGTTTCCGCCATATTCGGGTGTCTCTTGTCCAAGAATGCCGATCGCATATTGGGCCCGGTCGCCGTTGACGGCCAAAGCACTCCAACCTTTGCCGCTCGATTCGGCGCGCGTAAAATACTTTCCGCCTGCTTCGTGAGGATCCGGACCCGGGAAGTTGAAAGCCAAGCGACCTTTCTGAATGCTATTGGTTGTGTTGGTAAGTTGGACTTCAAAAATCGCACCCGGTACGGCTGATGAGACCCGTTGCCCCGGTAAAAAAGGGGACCAAGCCCGGAGGCTGACTGCCACCGGTGCGTCGGTTTCATAGTCGATGTCGACGACTGGATAGTGCCCCCAGTACCGAATGGACTCTGCTGGCTTCACTTGTTCGGTCTTGGGAACCTCAACTCGCCAATGCGACATATACGTTTCTTCTTCGGTGTAGTTCCCTGGATCGACGGGATCGATGCAGCCGCGGAAGGTACCACCGTCGAGCATTTCCTGACTCGCTAAGACCCAGGTCTGGCCGCCAATGGACATACCCAAAAACGGCGCCATCAGTTGTGGGTTGCGAAGAGTCTGATAGGGCGTTGGGGCGACCATCACCGATGGTCGAAAGATGCTGCTGAAACCAAGTATGCCTGAGGTTTCGATATCGAGGCAACCAGTCCCTAGTCCTCCCAATGGCATACCCGCGCAAATATCGTGATTCAGATCGAAGACTAGTCCAGATACTGGGGAATCGAAACCTTGTGATTCGAACTGAACCCACTGGCCCGTCTCGATGTCATCAGGAATCAACTGGGCCTGGGAGTTGGACTGCACAACAAAGTACAAAACAAGAAACAAGAAAATTCGACTATTCATTTACCATGCCTTCTATCTAGCGAGTATAGATTCATCTATCACAATAAGTTTCACGAATTCTTAATACTTCGGGGACATTCATCCAGTTATTAAGGATGTCGTATAGGTTGCCATGCTCCTCTTCCAAATCAATCATGCGTCCGCTCTTGCGCTCCCGTAGTGCTGCTTTCATCATGGCATTGGCTGCAACACCCAGGAGAGTCGAAGGCTCACACTGCAACTGATATCCCAGCTTAAAAAGATCGTCGACAGAAGCTTCCATCAGTCGGTTGTCGTACTCCAAACGATCTTCTTTCTTCTTCATCGTGGTGCCCAAAGTACGAATGATCACCATGGGTCCCTCGATCTGGCTACGAAAATACTCCGCATGTTCAATCGAAGGAGCGATCGCAAAAATTGCGTCACTGCCCGCTTCTTTGTACGCCAGAGAGCGACGCACCCAATCGGCACGACGTTCATCCTCACTCTGGAAAGCCGTACAAGCGTAACTGCTTGCCCTGCCAAAGATCATAAAATCTTCGTTAAAACGTTCGCCAACTAGAGCACGGATCTTTTCAGCAGTGCTCTCCATCGTTTCGAGCGTCGGCACATGCGGCGGACAAAAAACACACTTGTACAGCATCCCACAGTCGTCGATGTGGAGTGCAGAAGCTCCGGCTCGCTCAAATTCATGCAGCCAATGCACGGCCGCATAGACGTCGCCAAATCCCTGTTCAAAATCAATCATGATCGGCAAATCAATCGAGCGACGTATCTTTCGTACCGTGTCAAGAAGTTCAGTCGGCGGGATGACGCCCGTGTCGGGTTGTCCATTCACAAAACCCATTTGAAGTGATTGAACGCCCACAGCGTCATAGCCAGCCTTCTCGGCAATCTTGGCCGAAAGCACATCGTGCACTCCCATGATCCATATGGGGCGATTCTCTTTTAAGAGTGGTTTGATATAGGGTGTGTCTAGCATGGTAAACCCGTTTTCTAAAAGTGTACTTTGCTGTTTTCTCGATGCGATCGATAGGCCGCCTCAAAAGCGGCAATTGTGGCTCGACCATCCCTTGCAGTCACACGAGGTTCGGTCTTCTTCAAAATACAATCCACAAAGTGATCCAATTGACGTTTGAATTGGTTGTGGGTATTCGATTTGGGCGACAGGGGCCCCCCTGGTGAGCGATACGGATCAGGCATCTCAACCTGAAACCAGCCACGATCCGCCGGATGACGGTCTTCCAATGAGAACACCATGATGCGGGGCAATTCTGGCGAATCCCAGGGCAAAACGTCAAACACCAAATGGCCTCGCGTACCGTATATCATTCCGTATTCCGACCATTCACCCGTTGCAGAACCGACCTGCTGAATTGGCGATATGCCGCGTCCCGCGTTGCCCGTTTCGAAAACACCCACGCAACCGTTTTGGAATTTCATCAGCACAACGCCGAAATCCTCGTGCTTTCCCCCGAGTTTTTTATCTCCTATCAAATCACCCCGTACGTTTAAAAACTCAGCATCGATCGATGCCAATTCCGATCCGGTCCACCATCTCCAGAGATCGAGATAGTGGGGCAAATGGTCGCCGACAATTCCTCCTCCCGCACTCTCGTCCGTCCATCGCCATTGATAGCTTTCGCGATAATCGGGCGGACACAGTGAATCAGGATCGAGCCTCACGGCAGCGCTCCAATGCACGACCAAATAGAACACATCGCCAAGCATGCCGTTGTCGATAATCTCTTTGATCTTTTCAAATCCTGGATTGAACCGTTTCTCATGGCTAATACTGAAAACCGTCCCGCTCTTTTCAACGGCACGCTTCACTGAATCACATTCCTCCACAGTGCGCGCCATGGGTTTTTCCAAGAGTACATGAATGCCTCGCTCCGCCGCAGCTATCGAGAATTCTGCATGCGTCTGTGGAGGCGTAGCAATCACGACCGCATCCAGCTCTTCTGCTGCGAGCATTTTGTAGTAGTCCGTGTAGACCTGCTCGGCACCCCATCGCTTGGCGGCTTGCTGAGCTTGTTGCTCATTCATGGCGCACGTTGCAATTAATTGAACGTGCGGATTTTCCCACAACCAGGGGAGATGTCCAATCCACGCCGCGCCACCACAACCAACAATCGCAAATCGGATCAACTGTCAATTCCTTCGGTCAAGTTTAGAATTATCGGTGCTCTTTAAAGTCACTCAGCATAGCTTACTTACGGCAGTAAATCGATCCTCTCAAAAAAATAGAGCCGATCAATATTTTGAGATCCTCAAGAGATCATCGTGGGCAGCTCGAAGATGAGCATCAGGCTACCAGGAATCGAGCAGAAAGATAGCCGTGAGTCCTCAGCAGGCAACTTCAATTGCATCTTTTCGAGTTCTTTCTCAAAGCAAGCCTGGAAGGAATTCGAATCGGATTCAGCAAGGATTTGTCAATTCTAGGAAAGTTCGGTAGCCAAAGCCTCCCACAACTCGTCCTCGGTCAGTGGATCGGCATCGTCACTCGCAAATTTGGCCAAGGCGACGTCGAGGGCAGAACTTTCTACGCTTGAAATACCCACTGGCAGCGCGAGGGGCTCTGCTACGATCCCAGATTCGATGTCATCAGACTCCTCGGTCCCTGCAGAGTCGACCTGTGCGGTCCCTGTTGCGCTAAGCTGTAAACCGGAAAGATCAATCGTCGACTGCTGTGATGATAAGCTGCCACTCCCTGAGGAGGCAGCAAACAAAGCCCCGGTGGCGGAAGCAAACAGAGGTGGTGGACCAAAGGTTTGGGTGTTGCTCGTTCCCAGATCGACTACTGCGCCACTGAGAGCAAACCAATAGAGATCGTTGTCTGCAGAAGCGGATTCGAATCTCCAGCCAGAAGTAGAGCCGCCGCCATACGAGCCATACCTGAAGAAGTTGTTATCTCCCCACACCTGCAAGGCAGTCGTGGCGGGCCCGCCGTCCGTATTGGTGAAAATGTCGATCGTGTTGGAGTGGATATTATTCGAATTGCCTGATGTGGTACCAAGCCTCAAGCCGAACGACCTCCAGTCGTGGGTGTGGACAGTGCTCAGTACATTGTTGCGGAAAAAGGTGGTAGCCGAGGGATTTTCTACTCGGATGCCCGTATCGTGATTGAGAATTTCCGTAAAGTAAAACTCGTTGTTTTCAATAGTCCGCTCCGTGGCGTCGATGTGGACTCCAATCGAACCGGCAGTATCGTTGCTGCCCGGCACATGCTCAACACGAATCTTGTTGCCGGTAAAATCTGCAGCTCCAGTAAAATCCAGCGGCTTGATCAGCAAGCCTTTCGAACTGCTAGTAGAAGTCGGGTTTACCACCTGTCCGGTGAGTTCAAAATCAGAATTGACCATATTGTTGATCACCATCGCGGTGCCCGACCCAGAGTAGCCGAATGTCACATTAAAAATCCGATAGGTGCGTCCGGTCACCACAATTGGATCGACTCCCCCAGGATCGTTTCCGACAGTGAGGGTGCTGTTGAGCTGGTACACTCCCTGGTTGGTGTTGCCGCAACCCGGTAAGCCCGAGTCCATTTCACTGTTTTGAATTCCACGACCGAAAACCAACAAATCCAGGTTGTTCACAGCGGCATGGTCAAAGGCCTCTTGGAGCCCCGAAGTGGTGGTGCCGGTGGTGTCCAGCAGCGAACCGTCTGGTAAGAACACCAGTGCGAGCGTCCCAATGGGCCCGGTCGGTGTGGGTGTGACGACCGTCACCCGACCCGCCGTGCTAAACAGATCCCAGGGGATGGCAGGATCGGTTCTGACTGTGCCCGCATCAAAAAACGTATTGGTAGCGGAGAACCCCGCGCCAAGGATATTGAGGTCATTCTTGGTCAAACCCTGGAAGTAGAAATAGTTGTCGTTGATCGTGCGGGTGGTGGTCTCCATGGTGACTTCGTTGGTTGCTGCTGTAATCGGTACGTCGAAGATGAAACGGCTATCCACCGACGCTGGAGGAGTGAACCCCGAGCAACCGTCCAGAGGATGCAAATTGCGAGGATCGATTCGCACGCCGTCGGTGGCATTGGCAGCGTTCAGCGCACCGCCATCCCAGTACCAGTCGGTGATCATCGTGCTGTCGAACTGCAGGCCATAGCTCGTCACACTGGAATCAAAATTCATCGTCACATCTTGCAGTCGGAAAGAAGCACCCTGCCGTTCGACCACATCCAAGCCAGCACTCAAATCATACGTACCGGGCAATACAAACACGCCCCAACCAAAATCGGCCGCATAATCAAAAGCTTCTTGCAAGCCGTCTGTAACTGAACCGGTGATGTCGAGTGAGGAACCGTCAGGAAGTGTCACACCCGTGATCTGGACAATCACCGCTGTCGGATGGTAAGGAGGATAAGCGATTTCGTTGTCCGTAAGGACCGTATTGCCGAACTGACGCTGAAAGATCAAGAAATCGGAGCCATCAACGTCGCCATCTCCGTCGGCATCTCCTGTTGCTTGAGTGGCACCCGAGGCCGTTCCGTAGTTGGAGTTCCAGATGGGCAAATCGCTGGCATCCACGGTAGCATCGCCATTGAAATCTGCATCAATCTCTGGATCCACCTCCAGGATGTCCAGTTCCCAAGCTGCAAAGGTATTAACACCATTCCCACGCGAGCCCGCGCCGTCCACTTCGATAGTCAGCGTATCTCCAGGATTGATAGCAACAACTGCCGGTGGTAGCGCTGTGGGGTTCAATGAGCCCGGGTCAGCGACTTGGATCAATTGGAACGGATCGGTATTACCATTCTTGTAAATCCGCAGTTGCATTTGTCGCGTGGGCTCAAAGGGCTGAGATATCTCGCCCGAAATCTGCACAGCACCCATGTCGACGGTCGCTGGAGCCGTCCAGACCACTTTTTGGGGTCCGTGACCGATGATCGTATCGACTGCCGTCGCAAATGGGCCCCCCCGGGCATAGTTTGTCCATATACCTGGAGTGGGATCCACCCAGCCAGAACCCGTACCATTGGTATTTGGATTGTTGCCGTCAGTGGGGACTAAGGTGGTGGTCGTATCGTCGGCTGCAAAATAGGCCCAATCGCCGTTCGGGTTGTTTTGCGGAAAGACACCCGCAAAATCCGCCGCGAAATCGGCTGCCGCACTGGCCGTATAGACGGTGAGCATCTGCCGCGACTCGAGTTTTTCTAGACGTAGCGTACGGTCTTTTATTCGCCTCACCTTCAAGTCCTTACTCGACAGAGATGTTGGGAGGGGGGGGTACCGAGAAGCGCCTCTAAAAAGGCACCGAACAAATTGCAGATTAAGAAAAAAAGCAAGTTTGTCCATTATTAACCGCAGGATGGGGTTTGTCACGATTATTGGGCACTTGGATGGCCAAAATTGATGCTTTTTATCAATAATTATTACAACAATTGACTCAAGAAGCCCCTTTTGTACTATCCTATGGAGGCACTGCGTTCTTGGACTTCGACCTTGTCGACACTCTGGACTCTGGCTTAAAAAATGCCCAGCATCCAAGCCCCGGCGATATTAGAGCCACAACTAAAACAATTGATTACGAGAGATCGTAGCTGGAGATAAACACGATGCAAAATAAGCGACTTATTCTCGCCCTGGGAACCATTTGCTGCCTCTATGGATTCGCCAGCCGTTTGCCATCCTATGGCGCAACAAAACTTACGGAGTTGCCCATTTCGATCTGGTGTGGGATTCCAGGAGCCGGTTTCGATAAGCCCGTTACGGGGATCGTCTACAATCGTGCAACTGCCCCTTGCTGTGGAATGCCACTCGGTGGTGTTGCAACGGGCTGCATCGACATCGACGCGCGCGGTGTGTGGGGTTATAGCTCACTGTTCAATGGCTGGGACGACTTTTACCACTTCAAGGCACGGATTCCGCGTATGGATCCGTACCCGGAGCCCATGTTTGGACTGGCCGTCAACGGCACCACCTGGGCCCTGGCCCCAGAAGAGTTTATACGTGGTGGGCACGTGCCCTGGTGTACCGAACCCCACAATCCTGGAATCTGGACCGACGATCCGAAGCCTAGAGTCAAGAAACTTGCCACGCCAAAACTCAACGGTGTGAAAGCTGCCGGAGAAGTCCTCTATTGGGGGCATTTTCCCATTGCAGAGCTCGACTACATTACCGATGCCCCTGTGCAGGTCAAAGTGCGGGCCTTTACGCCTTTTTTTCCGGGGAACGCGGTCGAGTCAAATACTCCAGGGGCCGTGTTTGAAGTGCATCTGAAAAACAGATCTTCGTCCCCGCAAGAGGGGAGCTTTGCGATGAACTTTCCTGGGCCCAATTCCAGGGAAGCGCGGAGCGATGAGTTCACACGCAAAAAGGTTCAAGACAAGTTCCACGGCACAGTGGTCACCTCGCGGGCTGGAGTGAGTTACGCGCTGGGCACGATCGACGAGGCAGACACGCGTTTGGGAGCTGGACTGACTCTCCATGAAAATGCCTGGTCGGAATTCGACAAACGTCTGCCTCAGCCCGTGTTTCGCGCCGAAGGCGAATCACACTATTATCAGACCGGAAGCGCTAGTGCCGCGGTCGATTTTTCGCTTGCTGCTGGAGAAGAGCGAACGGTGCGTTTCGTGTTGGCCTGGTATGCGCCTGTCTGGGAAGGGGCCGAAAAAAAGCATCCTGGTGCCCAGCCCACGATCACCTGGAATACGCCAGAATGGATGGGCGAGACGAACTACTATCGGCAAATGTACGGGGCCCGCTATTTAAGCGCGACGGATGTGGCCATGCGGATGGCAACAGAGCATGAAGAAATGCTCGAGCGGATTCTGGCCTGGCAACGCGTGATCTACGAGTCCTCGCTGCCGGGTTGGTTGCAGCACGCCTTGATCAATAATCTTTGCCTGATTCCCGAAAATGGCTATTGGGCACAGCCACAAAGCCCGCTGCCCGATTGGGCCTTTCCGGGTGGAATCTATGCGCTCAATGAAAGCTCCCGAGGCTGCCCTCACTTAGGGAATATGCCTTCGGAGTGGTATGGCACTTTGCCGCTCACCTATTTTTTCCCCGACCTGCAGGAATTGGAACTCCGCGCCTTCCGCGAATATCAATCCGAGGAAGGTGAAGCACCTTTTGCTATCGGCAAAATCCACGGACTACCCGACTGCGTGACCCCCGAGTACTACTGGCAAAAGTCACTCAACAGCTATTGCTATGTCGACATGGTCGATCGGCTCTGGCAGCGTACCGGAGACCCCAAAATCTTACGCGACTATTACGAGTCGGTGAAAAAGGCCACAGCGTATACGGTTGGTTTGAGTACCAAACCTGGTGCGCCGATTCGCATGCCTGACGATGGAGGTATGGAGTGGTTTGAGCATGGCGAATGGGCCGGGATGGCGACCCACATGGGAGGGTTGCGACTGGCGATGCTCCGCATGGCTGAGCGCATGGCAAATACCATTGGCGACTCGGAGTTTGGCGATCAGTGCCGTGACTGGTACAAGGAAGGCTCGACTGCCATGGAAGAGAAGATGTGGACGGAAAAGGCGGGTGGGTACTATCTCAATTTCTGGGAACCAGAAACGGGGCACAAGTCAGAAGACGTGATGGGATATCAACTCGACGGTCAATGGTCGGCCCTGTATCACGGCCTACCTGGTGTTTTTCGGGAAGATCGCGTGAAGCAAGCACTGGGGACGATTAAGCGCACCAATATCGCTCTGACGCCAGAGGTAGGAGCTGCCAATTTCTGTCGTCCCGACGGCTCGCCGCTCTCCAAAAAACATATTGAAAAGCTGGAAACCATTGCCGATGTGACAGAAGCGGATGTGGCGCACTACGGCGCCTATGCCATGTTTACCGCCGAAGTGGTCATTTTGGGGATGACTTACATGCAGGCTGATGAGCATGATTTCGGATTGGACCTGGTGCGCAAGCACTGGGAGACTTTGATGTGTCGCGCAGGGCATCCTTGGGATTACCCCAATCTGGTGGACGGCAAGACCGGAAAGCGCACCTTTGGCACCGACTATGGACAAGGCATGATGCTCTGGGCGCTACCCGCTGTGGTTGAGGGCAAGACGATCGCAGAGTTTTCTGCACCCGGCGAACTGATCGACCGTATCATACGCGCTGCGAATCCAAAATGAGTCTTGCCTTTAAGCCGTGGTCCCGTTTTGTGTCGGCACGAGGGCTTATTCTCGCCAAAATTACTACGCGAACTTTACAAGAAACCAGCCCGGATATTTCATACGAGATTCGTCGCGAGGTGGCCTAAGTCATTTTCTGGCAAGGCATGCGAGGCTTGCAACCGGAGGCGTGTTTTTAACACGTTGAGGATTGTGATTCGAAGCTTAACGCAGCCAGGTAAGGACTTAGGCTGCCGCAGCAGGAGCGGATAAAATATGCGGGCTAGATCCTTCAGTTGCTACGCTCCTTCAGGATGACATACCTATTTGTGGGTAAGGACAAGTGCGCTAGCCTCGTGTGAATCACCAGCTGGGGTACCCTGGGCTTTGAATATGATCCCCCTGCGGGGTAAAGAATTTTGCGTCAACTCAAGTTTTTGGAACGAATGCCATTTGATACTTGGTAGTTTTTGGTTATTCAGTAGTTCCAAGTTCGGTTCGGAAAAGCGTGTGAAATATTCGGGCTAAACCACTACGCTTTGTCGCTGACATTCACGACGACGCGACCGTGTGCCGAGCCATCGCGAACGATCGCTAGCCCGTCATTGATGTCATCGAGTGTGAATCGCTGGACAATAGGAGGGTCGATAATCCCCTGAGCAATCCATTGGAGCGAATCGGCCGCATCCTGTTTTGAGCCATTTCGCGAGCCGATAATTTCTAGTTCGCGTTGCGCAATTTGAATCGTATCGATCGCGGGGAACTCGGCTTCTTCGCCAATCACGACAATTTGTCCTCCACGGGCTGTGCATTCGGCGGCCAGCTTCATGGTCGATGCAAAGCCGACGCACTCGAAGAGGACGGCAGCACCTAGTCCGCCAGAATAATCGAGTATCGTTTCTGCAGCACGTTCGTCACCCAATTTTACGCAGAGATCTGCACCAACCTGGCTGGCAAGTTCTAAACTGCGATCCGAGCGACTCAGCCCAACAACCCTTGCACCCGCGTGCTTCAGGATCTGAATTAAGATCTGACCGATCCCGCCAGTCCCCAAGACGCCAACCGTATCACCAACGCTTATCCGAGCGCGCCGGTAGGCATGCACGGCAGTGATGACGGCGCAACTAGTGAGTCCAGCAACATCGCAGGATACTCCCGCCGGCACGGGTAAGAGATTTGCGGCGGGTGCCTTAAAATACTCCGCAAAGCCTCCCTCAGTTGTGACTCCGATAATCCCACCAACATCCGTGCATTGGGCGTCGCGACCCGTGCGGCAATAGGTGCATTGTCCGCAAGTCAGAAACAAGTGCGGCACAACCATTTGCCCCTCTTCAAATCCACGAACTCGATCACCCATTGCGGCTACTAAACCTGCAGGTTCGTGTCCGGGGATGTGCGGAAGTTGTGGAACGTACGCCAATCCATCTTGAATATGGACATCGGTCCGACAAATTCCACACGTTTGAGTGGCAATCAAAACTTCGTCAGGGCCGATTTCAGGTTGGGGAACATCCCGAATCTCCAACGGCTTTCCAATTTCAGGTAAAACGGCTGCCTTCATTTTTATAAACCTAGTTTTCGAATGACCTCTCGAACGTAAGGCACACCAATTTGTGTGCCGTATTCGGGAAGAGGATAAAGCCAAAGATCGAGCATCACGGTGCCCTCAAACTCAACCTCGACAAGTGCATGAACAATTCCCTCCAAGTCGAGGCACCCTTTGCCAGGAGCGAAATGCAATTCGGAGCTCTGCTTATCACTATCGCAAAAATGGACATGTCCTATCCGCTTCCCCAATCGTTTGATTGCCGTGATGTAATCTTCAGGGAGTCCAACAGCAAAATGGCAACAATCGTAGGTGACAGAGAACTCCGGATCGTCGACTTGATCGCACAGCTTAATCAGCCAGTCGATGTCGATCCCTAAAGAGTACGGATGAACCTCGATAGTGAGACTGACATTTTTCTCACGTCCGTAGGCACAGGCCTGATTGAATAAATCTGCCGTGGCATCAAGGACCCATCCATGAACCTCTTCTGACGTATATCCCCGATCGCCACGACCCTCCCAAGTGAGCAGTTGTGTCATTCCCAAATCTGCAGCCATGTCGATATCGGAGCAAAGCCCGGCCAACGCCTGCGGGATATCTTCGTGGCTTGATAGATTTTGAAAGTATTCTCGATCAGCGCAATTCAATCGTAAGGGAAGAATTCCCATCGAGCGAATGCGTTCTGCTAACTGCTGCCTTAGCGCTGCAGTTTTGCATTCTAGAATCTGTGGCGGCCAGAGTTCGAATGCGTCGTATCCTGCTTCGGCAGCCTTGGCAAGCGCCATTTCCAACGGCAGTTCTCGGAATACCATCGGATTGCCAATTAACATAGGACCGACTCTGTGGGTTGATGATTGTTCGCGATCGTTAGCCCGGATATTCATCCGCTACATAATGTTATGAAAAATCGGTCCAACGTGCCAGATAAGGCCTAGGTGCCAGATAAAGCCAAAGTCCCAGGGCAAAGCCTAAGTCCCGGGCCAAGGTTGTCTTCCATTACCACTCGTACGTAGTTCGAGTCCAGGAGTCCGTTCACCATCACACTCAACCCCGGCTTGTCGACCAGCCTCGTACGCATCAGCAATCGCAATGATCTCTTCCCAAATGTCTACCGGCAAAGGTATGCCCGTTTTTTTACGTTGCGTGGCAGTACGATGTTCCCTTTCTCCTGGCACATAGACCTCATCGAAACCTGGTGCAGGAGGGCAAGACTTCACATGCTCGACCAAACTCAAGACATTTCGGTGGAAATCCATAACGGGGCCAAATTTCTCCACATCAATGGCCATCAAGAGCAATCCGTCTTTGGCTGGCACGTCTTCAGCGGTGCAACATCCTGCGCCCGAGAGAGCCCCCGCCAGGATATCGACCATCAACCCTAAGCCAAATCCCTTGTATCCTACGGAACCACCGAGAGGTAGCAATGCTCCCCCTGGAGCCTGGTAGAAATCGCCAGGATCGGTCGTCGGATTTCCTTTGGCATCGACCACACATCCCTCGGGTAGTTTCTCACCCTTTTGCAGAGAATCTCGCACTTTGCCTTCGGGAGCAACGCTCGTAGCAATATCGAGAAGGAGCGGGAATGGCTCTGCAGGCGGTGCAGCGATTGAGATCGGATTGGTTGCTAGTCGGGGTCGACTGCCCCCAAAAGGTGCTACCGACTGGCCACCTCCACCGGCATTGACCATCACGATGCCAACCATGTTCTGATGGGCAGCCAGCACAGAATGCGCCCCAATCCGGCCACTGTGATAACAATTGAATACCGTGACCGCTCCGATCCCCGAATGGCGAGCCTTTTCAATTGCCAGATCCATCGCCGTGCGGGCAGCCACTTGACCAAAACTACGTTGTCCGTCAAGGGCAGAGCTATTGCCGATATCGTTGAGAACCTTTACCTCAGCATCAGGAATCAAATGTCCCGTGCGAATTGCGTCAACATACTGCGGAACCCGCATCACACCGTGAGAATCGTGCCCGACAAGATTGGAATCCACCAGGTGGGACGCAACAAGATGCGCATGGGTAGGCGGAGCACCGGCACGCAAGAACACGTCCGCTACAATTTTTTCGAGTTCACGAAAGTCAACACTTTTCACAGACAAATCAATCCTTCCAAAGGAAATATACGCTGACACACAAAGGGGCCCGTTTGCATATCTTCGACTTAATTCTAGCTAAAAAAAACCTTGCCACAATGTTTTTTGGTGACAGAAAGCCAAGTTTTGACGAAGAAAAACCCCTGTTTTTGTTATCTCTTACCCATTCAACCCACTTGAGGCAGGCTAAAATGGGAAAAGGCCCATTTATCACACAATTGAAAAATACCTTGGCTGCATTCTTTGCAGAAAGCATGGTAAAAAGGACCCGTAGAAACCCCAGGGCCCATTGATAGGATCCCAGATGGCCGAATCTTTACCAAGACAGTCTTTATCGGACAAAGTCAGCAAGCATCTCAAAGCTCAACTTGCCAATCAAGAGCGGAAGGTAGGGGAGCGATTCAATGCCCGGCATATTGCTACCGAGTTAGGAGTAAGCCGCACGACAATCAACAAGGCGATCGAAAAACTGATTGCAGAGGGATTGGTCGAGCTTGACGAGTCACGCCATCCGGTGGTCGTTGCTTTGCCGACGAAGCTAAAGGTTCATGACACAACTGAATTCGAGTTTTCAAACCAGACCGACAGCACCTATGAATTTCTCCTGGAAAAGATTCTGCGTGGCGACTTAGGTCCAGGAGAAATTGTAAAAGAACGTCCCTTAGCCATCGAAATGGGAGTGAATCCGGCAACTTTACGGCGCGCCGCAGAGTGGTTGCGGGGTGACGGTTTATTAGAACGCCTGCCCCGCAGAGGCTGGCAAGTCTCCGGACTTTCGCCAAGAGATTTACAGGACACCTACGATATTCGATTGTTGCTGGAACCCTGCGCGATCACCGAGGCCGTTCGCTGGATTTCTGAAGAGGATCTGGACCAATTGGACAGAGATTCGGATCGCCTTAACGAACTCGGTGAGAAAGCCAGCGTTTACGATCGTCGCGAAGCGGACAGCCAATTCCATCTGAAGATCTGCGAAGCATCTGGCAATCGAATCCTCAAAGAATCGCTCGAACCACTCATCCGCAAGACGTTACTGATCACCACGGTTAGCTTTCGTTTTGGACGTTCTTCGAGCTCGTTTGAAGAGCACAAGACTATTATTGAAGCTCTGAGAAAGCGCGATGCCAAAGCCGCAACGAAACAGTTAAAAATACACTTGCGAAACGCAAAGAAGTTCAATACGGCCGCATGGGAACGTCATTAAGCATTAAAATTTCCGCAAATCGCCATTTCCTGGCAGTCGTAGCGATTCCGCCAGATTCTGGGCTCTAAGAGTTAGCAGGATTTCACATTGAGGCTGCGAAACGGCTAATTCTGGCTATCAAATGCCTTCCAAAAT
>CAWWCC010000030.1:0-20872 GCA_963935315.1 uncultured Planctomycetaceae bacterium
GCTCTATGAGCATGCGGACTTGTTTGCCGGGGAGTGAACCTGCTGTAATTAAGACTTCTTTAATGGAGTGCTTTTTCGCGAGTGATGCCAAATCCGCGTGGCTTCCCAAGACAGGGACACCGGCAATCCGGCGACCCAATAATTCAGGCCGATTGTCAACAAAGCCAATAGGTTTGTAACTTAGCTCATGACTTCGCCTATGGATGCACCGTAGCAATGCTTCTCCCGCATCGTTGGCTCCAACGATTAGGGATCGAGTACCTGGTGAGGCGTGCAGCATGGTATGCAGGTTGTCTCGTAGGAGCTTGGGTACAGTACGAGCGACAATCAATAGCACCAGGGTCACTCCCCAATCAAGGAGAACCACACTGCGAGGTATTGTTACGCTAGTTAGCAACAATGTGTCGATGAGTACAATGCTGACAGTGCTTAAGGTTGTAGTACGCACCAGTATGAGCATGTCTCGAAAGCTGACATAGCGTGTATATTCCTGATGCAAACGAGCCAGGCAGATAAAGAATGCCTTGACGGTTAGCACCCATACAAATGTTACCGCAAGCAAATGGGTTGAGGCTTCAGAAAACTGACCATCAAAACGTAACCAAAAAGCTCCAAAGTAGGCGAGTGCGCCCAAGGGAAGCATGATCGCCAATCCGATGAGCATTCGTTTTAATTCTTTGGAAATCATAGCGTCTAAAAACACGAGCGATGAAGTCGCCGCTTTGTGGCGATGTAGGGTGTCGAGATGAGATCTCCCTCGCTGAGAGGGGATGGAAAAGTACTATTTCTCAGTTTGAACCACAAGGTCTACCTACCTAATACATAGGGGGTTACGTAAATGTGATGTGTTGGGTGATAGTGTTGCCAGCTATCGGTCAATCGATGTCCTAGCCTGATGAGAAGAGTCTGTGAGGCCGTAGGGTGGAGTGCTATAGGCCCTCTGAAGACCGTGGATACATTCCAGAGGTGCAATTGCCAGCAGAGCAGAAGCGGATGAGATATACGGTTCAGGCCACTTGTGGAGATGGAGTCTGATTGTCGAAGGTAATGCTAGCGGCTTGCAGGATTTGAGTAAGGGTTTCGGCAATGAGATTTATTTGCTTCTCAGATATTGTTGGGTCGATTTGAAACATGAGTCCCGTTTCACCCAACTGACATGCACGGGGAAGTCGTTCGTTCGGGCGCATGTGATTTGGGAAAGCTTTTTCAAGATAGATTTCACTACAAGAACCTGAATAGCAAGGAATACCCTTAGCGGAGAGGCCCGCAATAATACGTTCGCGATTCCAATCAGGTCGCAGGAATTGAGGTACCAGAAAGGTGTAAAACTTGTAATACGAATGGTAAATATCCGTGGGCGGCACGGGAATTTTTAAAATGTCAAGTTCCGACAGACGCTCAGTCAGGGTTGCCGCATTGTGGCGTCGAGTCTCTACCCATGCTGGTAATCTGCGGAGAGCTACTCGTCCTACTGCAGATTGGACTTCTGTCATACGCATGTTGGTGCCAAAGCTTTCGTGAAGCCAGCGAAAACCGGGCGGATGCTCTTGCTCGAACACAGCTCGGTAACTCTTGCCATGATCTTTGTAGCTCCAAGCTCGTCGCCAAAGACTCTCTGAATTTGTGACGAGCATGCCACCCTCGCCTGCTGTTGTCATGATTTTGTCTTGGCAAAACGAAAAAGCAGCCACATCACCCAAGGAGCCGACAGGACGGCCCTTGTAACGTGCTCCATGAGCTTGCGCACAATCCTCAATTACAGCCAGACCGTGGTGCTTGGCCAGTTCCATGATAGGGTCCATGTCGCAGGGCCAGCCGGCCAGGTGGACCACGATGATGGCCTTGGTTCTTGAAGTAATTTGCTCTGCAATGCTTGCTGCCGTTATGTTTTGAGTGTGTAGATCGACATCGGCAAAGATAGGAGTTGCTCCACGGGCTACGACAGAGCTGGCCGTGGCAATAAATGTGCGAGGAGGGATGATGACTTCGTCTCCTCGCTCGATACCAATTGCGTGGAGCGCAAGTTCTAATGCTAATGTGCCATTGGCCACAGCGACAGCATGTTGGCAGCCTGAGATTTTGGCAAATTCTGCTTCAAATTCCCGCCCCTGGGTTCCAGTCCAATAGTTGACATGTCCCGACTGCAATACGTTTGTAGCTGCAGAAATTTGTTCCTCATCAAACTCGGGCCAGCTAGACCAAGCAGGATTCGTGTTAGACGCCTTGGTGTTACTCTCAGGATCCGGTTTTGGTTGAGTAGAATAGGGCATGTTGCTTGCGAATTGAAAATAGTTGGAGTCGTTGACGGGCAAATTCTAAAGAACCATGGAATGTCCTACAAGAGAGATGATGCATTGCCTTAAAGCTGGCCTACAGTTTCAGAGGATGTTTCACGTAGTCTTTATTCGTAGGGGCGAAGTTGTCACGTTTCACATTATTTTGTCGTGGTGCTATAATGCGACTTGGATGCTAATTCGAATGCACTTTTCAAAGATCGATCATCGGGTCGACGTGAGCGGCACCAACGCAGATGATTCTCTGCCAACTCAAATTGATTGTTCTTAAGAAATAACTGCCCGAGTGTGCGCCGTGCTAAATAATGATCTGGTGATGCTTTTATAGCGGATTCTAGATTGATGATCGCTGCATCGATCCGTTGTAAAGAGATTTGTATATTGGCAAGTTTATGCCAAATGTCTGCCGCTTTTTCCGAGGTGCTTTGTGGACATTCTGACGCGGCCGCCAGTTTGGCGTATTCTACCAAACGGCTTAACTGTTCGGGACTCGAGGTAATAGAAAAGTGTTGCCACACCCCAGGAAGTGTTTGCCAATCTGGTTGAAAGTTCTCCAGGAACGAGTCGACGGCAGTGTGGTATGACAAAAATTGGATTATTTTAAGTTGATGTGCCCCGGGGCTTTTATAGGCATTTTGCCATAAAAGTAAGGCCTCTTGGCCATGCCCAGAAGCGAACCACTCTTTTCCTACCTGATAGATAATCCCACCATCGCGAGGGGATAACAGAAGGCATTGTTTGACGTACGCATCTACATGTTGGGAGCTTTGGCCTTCTAAAAAGCAGAGCTTGCCCAGGGTGAGATAAGCTTGTGCGGAAAGTGGACTGAATCGTATTGCTTGTAAAGCGTGGTACCGTGCACGGTAGAGTAACTTGCTGTGATCTCCAATGGCACGTTGGAGCCATTGCTGAAGTTCGGTGGCAGAATTGAATTTTGATGCTATTGAGGCTTCTCTTATTTGTTCAACTCCCATCGCATTTTCGGATTGAACCTGAAGCAGGTTGAACAGTTGAAGGTAACGCATGGCCAGTCGTAAATGTGGCTCTGCGGACTTTGTGTTTTTGGATACGACGGTACGTAATTGATGGATCATTGCTTCAATGCGTTGGGTTTTGTTATCGCCGTCATTTTTGGCATTTCTCCCGGACTTTAACTGGTGAAGATTCAGTGTCTTATTATGACTTGCAAGCAGTCGATAACGATTCCAGGAGTTATCAGCTTGAGCAGGTCCTTTTAGAGTCGATAGAGTCCCTATGGTTGCCAATAGTACCAGAGAACCCGCAACGATCCATCGAGGTTGATTCCAGGAAATGATCGAGCGCTGAGGCCCTTCATTTGAGGAATCTAATTGCGTCAGGCGAAGTAAGCAGGCTGCTAAAAGTAGGGTGACAGTTACACAGGCAGGAACGTACCAGACGAAATCGAATAACGAATGAATGGCACTCACTGACATTCCTGCTACAACTGCGCCGGCAAATACAGTTTGTTGCGGTAGTTTTGCATTGCGCAGTGCAACCCAGCTCCATCGGCCAATGATGCATAGCCCTAGGAGAAGTAATGCGATGCCGAGCCAGCCGTTCTCTGTCGCAATCTGCACATAACCACTCTCTGCGTGCGTGTAAACACCGTCGAACGATTCCTTCATGTAAACCGGATAGATTACAGCATGTGAGCCCGCTCCAGATCCAAACCATGAACCTTCGCGAATAGCTGCCAGATTGGCTGCCCAAATTTTGCGTCTGCCGTGGTTGTTGTCGAGTTTTTCGAGGGATCCATCCGAAAAGTCGTCCACGCGTGCAGAGACGTTATCGTAGCCATCGAATGAGAGTAGACCAACGACCAGTAGCCCCAGCATGGCTAGCCCAAGCAGGTAGCCCCAGGACAGGAGTCCTCTGAAATAGAACAGTAAAACGACTAAGGAAATAGACAGTGTGAATACTAAGATTCCGCCACGCGAAAGCGAGAGCAGTACCCCAGTTGGTATCAGGATCAAGCTCAATACAAGGCAAATGGTTTTTATCCACTTCAAGTAGTTGGAAGTGGTTGGGAGTGTCGATCGAGACTGCTTGGAAAAGAGCTGATGAACTTGCAGTACAAACCATGCTAGGAGTGGCCCGAGTCCCAGTACCAAGAAATGTGCGAAGTGATTTCTGCACGTAAAACTGCCCTTTGCTACACGATCTGTCGATGTGAAGGCAGCTTCATAGAACCAGAAAAAGAGTCCATTCGACGTGTAAAATTGTAGTAGTCCAAATCCAGCCATTGCAATTGCGGATAGTGCAATCCACTGTAGTAACCGCTTGATGTCTGCTAGCATTTGCAGGCGTTGTACCGCTACGATGAACAATAAGCAGTAGGAGACTAACATCGCAAGCGATATTCTTGTAGCCGTTGGCGTTAGTGAGAGTGTTGACCAGGAGCCTAGATTAGGTTGTGTGTTGGGAGAGGTGTTGAATAAAGTTAGAAGCTTCTGATTTCGTGGGGCAAGATACTCTAACCATTCGGGAGGCAGAGGTAAAATCTGCAGGGCCAACAGGCCGATTGCGGTAATTCCTAAATAGTAGGACCAACTGTGAATCCATACACTGCGTTTCATGAGAAGTTGATGTACACACCATGACAATGCAATGAGGCTTATCAGCGCGGCAAATACAAATTGTCCCAATCCATGGCGTCCGCCTAGAAATAGTGGAGCTACGAATAGTAGACCCAAGAGGCCAAAATCTACAACTTGCAGAAAGAACAAGGCCAGAGGCGATGCCGCAGTTGTGGAATTGAGCTGTGAGGCACTATTGCTGTGATTGCGTTGGCTGTGCCAGGTATGCATGAATTTGTTTTCCTTTTCACGGCAATTGCTGGCAGTAGTGAGGGCTCATCAGCTGGGAATAAGAATTCAGGGGGCCGTTAGGCGACACGGCGTGGTTTGAGGGGAGTTGTAGAATTGGCCGATTTTGTTTGAAAAGGAGTCTCGTGCGATTGATGTTCTTGCGGGGAAGCAGAGGGAAGATGCTCCTCAGACGCAATGGATGGAAGTTGAACTATTTCGGGCATTGGAGTCATCATGGTATCGGCTGTATCTACCATGTCTTGTTCTTCTTCATGGCTATAGCCGCCATCGTAGGAGTACCCATAACCATATCCATAACCATAGCCGGATGAATCGCTGGATAGTCCATTTGCAACAACTCCAAATACATGGCAGCCGGTTGCATGGAAGCTTTCGACGGCTCTCATTACCGAACGTCTGTGGTTCTTTTCAGGGCGGACGACAAGAATTGCTCCGTCGACGAGTCGCCCTACAATTTGGGCATCACTCACGGCTAGAACAGGAGGACAATCGACAATCACCCGGTCGTATTTAGATTCGGCCCAGGCAAGTAGTTCAATAAATGCTTTACTACTCAGTAGCTCAGCCGGATTAGGGCGTCTTAAGCCAGCAGGCAGTACGTCCAAGTCTTTAACGATCGTCGAATGAATGAGCGGAGGAGCGGATTGAGCGGGCGTTTCAGGCGAGGTCAACAGATCAGCAACACCCGGTTGCCCTTTTAGTTGCATGAGTGTTGTGAATCCTGGGCGTCTCAGATCGGCATCGATTACGAGAGTTCGATGGCCAGCCTGCGCCAATGCCACAGATAAATTTGCTGAGATAGTCGTTTTGCCATCGCCAGGTTCCGAACTAGAAATAAGTATGCGTTCACAATTCTGTTCACTAAGTGATAAAACAGTTCGTAAGGTACGAAAGGCTTCTGTCTCAGGAGCATTTGGGCAAGCATGCGTATGGATGGTTTCCAGGTTTTCGCCATTTAATGCGTCGAGTTTTTTAACCATTGCCAGGACAGGGACACCAAGCTGTAAGGTGAGTTCTTCGGGGGAGTTAAATCGATCTGCCAGAACATCCTGAGCATAAGCCATGACCACACCTACGCAGGTGCCACCAAGAAGGCAAACTGCGGCAATAAGCCTAATTTGTGGTGTGACAGGATTGTTGTTGGCAATGGGTTCTCGGACGACAGTGGCTCGTATGGGGGCCTGGTTCTGGCGGAAATCTATATTGGCGATCTTGTCTGTTAGAATGTCGCTTTTTGCCTCATCACGAGCGACTTCTCTTTCCAATGCTCGAAATTGAACCAAAGAGCCACTGTATGCCGCTGCTTCAGCACGTGCCTGTTGGTAAGCTTGCTGGATCTGTTTTTCTTTTTCGATTGCCTGTTGTGTCGATTGACGAAGCAGATTGACAACTACTTCTTTCGGTATGGATTTCCCCATTGCTTCTAAACGATCCCCTGCTCCGGAATGGTAGTTGTTGATGTACTGGTCAAGGGAGCGAACATCTTGTTGCAGCTCAATAATTCGTGGATGATTGGGGCCATAGTGCATGCTCAGGTTTTGCAATTCTTGCTGAGCAGTAAAAAGTTTTTTTTGCTGATCCCCTAGAACTTGCATGTCTTGGGGACTCACTCCTACAGAACTTAAGAGAACTTGTTGGCCCAGGGGCGCTTCGAGGTGCATCAAGTGTTGATTAAGGTCTTCTCCACGGTTGTACGCAGTTTCTACAGTGGCTAAATTTGCTTGTAAGCTAAGTCGTTTTTCCTGCGCTGTGAGAAGTACTTCGTTGAGTTTCATAACGCGTTGTATCTTAGGATCGATGACACCGTCTTCTGTCGAAACTGCCAGATGACCTACTTCTTGTCGAAACTTCTGAAGTTGCAATTGTTTGCTTTTTAAAGATGTTTGTATTTGATTACGTTCATTGGTGAGGTCAGCAATTATTTCACCGGCAGTGCCTTTGTGATGCTTTTCGACAAAAGCCAGATAGGCGCGAATGATAGCTCGGACAACAGCCGCGGCAGTCTTCGGGTCTTTTGACCGGTAGGTCACTTCAATAAAGCTTTTTTTGCGCGTGACTCTTGTGTGCAGTCGTGACCCTATGATGCGTACCCAGGTGCTGGGGGGCATTCCTTCGATGTCGGTTCTATGTTCAGGAGCCAGGTACTCGATGGCTTGCTCAATAACAACCGGGCTTGTGACTAAATCACTGTGTGTGTCCAGGATGTTGCTGACAATACTTTGATCGCCAACTGTGGCAACGCGGTCTTGATTTTTCTCATCGATCAATATTTTTGCCGAAGATTCGTAGAGTCGAACCGCAAAGTAATAATAAATCACCCCACACACGGCAAAAAGATAGAGTGAGATGATGATTGTTTTTTTTCGTATCATCAGCATGCGAAGCAAGCGCATGATCGTTGGCACAAGCTCGCTTTCAGCAGAAGCCTCGAAATTGGACTGAATGTCTGCAGATGTATTTAAATCAGTCACAGATGGCTCGTGATAGGAAATGGACGACGGTGGAGATTCTTATGCCTGGTACCGGTTCGTTGCATCCGATTTCCAGGCGGTTGTCATGCTGGGGGCACAGGTCAAATCAAAAGAGTGTTGCCCTTCCAGCAACACCCACGGAGAAACGTATTAAGTTTGTGAATATATCAACGACAACGGTCTCAGGGGTTTGTTCAACACTGATTGTGTCGCCAGTTGCCAGTCGTATGTTTTCCAGGCCATTCTTTTTGGCTTTCTTCAAGCTGGCTTGGATAGTGATAGGCTTGGAATGATTCTCAAGACGGCGGATGATGATTACCTTATCTGCGACTGGCGAACTCAAGCCGCCTGATAGGGCAATGGCGTCAAGGAGATGGATGTCCTGTTTCGGTGGTATTTCAAACTGACCCGCCCGCGTAACGAGTCCAGAGACGTAAATCATCTCTTTTTCTCGATGGATGACTCTTACCACATCGCGATCATTGAGACGGTAGTCTGCGTTGCCAACAAATTGGCCCTCAGAGAGATCAATCCGGATAGTGGGTGTTTTTGATTGTGGAAGTTGTCGATGAGGGTTTACTGTTGAGGCAGGATTTCGGGGTAAGCTTTGATAGGCTGCCAGTTGGATATCGTTGTTTGGATTGTCAGCATTGGTGTTTTCGGGGGGAGACGACTGCATGGTGTCGGCGGATTTAAATCTAGTCGGATCGCGAACAATTTCAACGATTGTGTCAGCCTCATCTGTCAGGCCACCTGAAGCGGCCAGGGCGCTTATCAAGTCGCAGCCACCTCGTGGTAATTCATGAACGCCAGGATCTTTGACGGCACCTAAAACCGTAATTCGATTGACCGACTTTGCATTTATCTCCACGGTGACATGTGGGTTTACATAAACACCACGTTCAATGGATAAATTGGATATGGTCTCGCTCGCATCAAAAACTTCTTTTCCCGCTACAGGGACAGTCCCCACATAAGGGATATCAATAGTTCCGCTATCAGATACGCGAACCGTAACAGGTCTTATTTTTTCGTCTGCGTATCCCGATGCAATAGTGACTTCAAGCAAATCGCTTGGTGCAATAACGGCTTCACTCAAGCCCGGCCGAGCAATTTTTGAAAGATCCATTTGATCGCCGTGCTTGGTGGCAGCCTGACGAAATTCTGGGGGAAGACTTTCAGCACGGTATTGGACGGAGTTGCAACCAATCAGAGATCCCATGGCAAGGGAGATCGCCAGGCTAAATGCCAGGAGATCGGTTGTTTTAGCAGTCGGCTCCGCGTGCTTACGGGTCATGGCCTGCGACAATTCGATGAAAGGTGGAACATCACGAGCTGAGGGACAAGTGGACCTATCTTTTCCATCGTGGAATAGATATTACAGGTCACCCCAGAGTCGTGCGGGAAGGGGATAATTACTGGCTAGCAAATGCTTTTGCAAGGTCATCCTGTTGGTGCTAGCTGTGGGTAAACTGGCATTGTGCCCCGATCCTTCGCTCCATAGATTTCTTGCACGAATCTCCCGTAATTCATTCTCTACTACTTGGACTGCTTTAAGGTTCCCTTGCTTTGTTATGCTCCGGGTTGCGATCTTCATTGTGTTAAAAGCACGTTTGTGCATCCTGGCTTGCATTCCTTGCCAGGTAAGTAATTTAGACCGTCTCGCGCTTTAGCCTGCCCATAGATAGCCTCTGGTATTGCACTGATGGATTTGCTACTTGGATCTGCCTATTGGTTACTGGTTGTCCTGCTTCTATTGGTGCTGGTAGATAGGACTTGTCGGCGGATGCCAGCATTCAGTCGCTGGCGACAAGTATTAAGATTCGCAGCCTTGTTTTGGTGTTGTACTGCGATCTTCAAAAAAGTTTATCTCGACTACATTTTTCCACCAGGAGATGCAATTTGGCATGAATGGGTTGCACGAGAAGTGGCTGAGTTGCTAAGAGCCGGTGATTTTGCAGGAGCTGGCGAATTCTTTGGTTTTGGCAATCCTGCCTATCGATTCTTGCTAGGCGTTTTTTATGCCTTGACGGGTGCCCCGGAATTGGTGACCTACACAGTCAACGGGGCATTAGCCTATTGGGGGATTCTGGCAATGCTCCAAGCTCTCTGTCAGCACACGGGTTGCAAAAATCTGCCTGCTAAAGTCATTGTGCCTGGTCTTTTTTTACCATCGGCATTGTTATGGACAACTACAAATCTTAAAGAAGGTCTTGTCCTGTGGGGTATTTGCATGATGCTCCAATGGACTTTTCCACGCAGCAACAAGCGTGGGAAAATTCCGAGACTTCTGCCACTCATGGGAATGATAGCACTGGGGCTTCCTCGTCCTCATATTGCCCTGATTTGGATTGTTGCTATCAACCTGCTAGCTACTTGGCGGTCCAAGAAGATTGGTTTATTTGTGCTTACCAGTGCAGGGGCCCTGGCAAGCTTGTTCCTGCTTAAGTTGGCTGCCCCTGTATTATTTGAAGCTGCCACTGGTGAAGGTGTTGCTAGCACGCTCGGTGGGCGTTACGAGCATCTCACAACGAATAGCGATTTGGCTAGTAGCCATTTTTTAGACAAAGATCCGACACCCATTCTGACAGGCGTATTGCTTATTCTATTTCGTCCCTGGCCGTGGGAAGTGAGGCAGATTAGTGAGTTTTTGGCAGGTGTCGAAGTTTGGTGGCTGGCATCCTTGGGGCTTTGGTCATGGGTTCGTGTACCCAACAAGCTAAGTCACTTAAAGCATCCTTGCATCATTTCGATGTTGGTATGTTTGGCGATGCTCGGTTTCTTTTTCAGCTATATGTACAACATGGGTCTTGTCGTCCGCCAGAGACTCATGGTATTTCCGGCCGTATGGTTGCTTTACTCCTGGCCGGCGATTTTTTATAGACCACATCTGAAACGATCGGTTCGTTTGCCAAAGCTGAATTCTCGTTTGAGAAAACCTCAGTCCCAATTACCGCTTCCGGCTTCTAGGTGACAGGTGCCGTATCCATGCGCTCTTCAATGCATCAGAAAATTGCTCAGCCTTTTTCCAGGCATGAAATGCGGTCTGCAAAGGCGTCGGCCTGCGAGGTGCAAAAGCCGTTTGTTCATAGCGCGCTGTGGTCAGTCATCGGAAATGCTTCGCAACGTTTTGGTCAGTGGGCCATATTGATTGTGTTGGCTAAACTGGGGACTGCCGAATTGATAGGGGTGTATGCACTTGCACTAGCTGCTTGCAACCCTTTGATGATGTTTAGCTATATGCAGCTAGGATCTGTATTGGCAGCTGATTCCACACAGGAATATCCTTTTGCCTTCTACTGGCGGATCCGTGTATTGCTTTGCAGTATTGCTGCCGTAGTAATAGTCCTGGTTTCCTTAGCATGCGGCATGAGTGCACTGCAAATGTTGGTAATCTTTGCCCTGGCACTAGCCAAAGTCTTCGAAGGCCTAAGTGATATGCGGCAAGGTCTTTTGAAGCGTGCGGATCGAATGGATTTGCTTGCGTTGACTCAAGTCATTCGAGCCCTAGTAACAGTCGTTTTATTTGTTCTGGTATTTTCCATGACAAGCGACCTGTTTCTAAGTGTGTGCTCATTAGTCTGTGGATGGGCTGGCTGTCTGGTTTTGGTTGATTTGCCACTTTCTAGAAAAGTCATGTCGGCTGCTGAAAGAATGCCACCGGATCTTTCCTGGAAGAAATCCAATCGCAAACAATGGCAGCCTTTTGTGGCATCGGTGTTGCCTCTGGGATTGATTTCACTAGTGGTTTCCGCCTACGTCTATCTACCTCAGTATTATCTGAAAGTAAATTTTGGAGATGTTTCGTTAGGTCTGTTTGTTGCTGTGGCTTCCTTGCCTGTTGTACTAGAAACGATTGCAAGATCTGTTGCCCAGGCAACCATACCTCGCTTTGCTGCATTTTGTGCTAGTAGAGATGAAGCGGGCTTTACCAGACTCTATCGCAATTCGTTGCTGGCCTTTTTATTGATAGGCACCAGCGGAGTCCTGATTGCCTGGCTATGGGGAGAGCTGATTCTGAGTTGGCTCTTTAACCCAGAAATAGCCGGCTATCACTCTTTATTACTGGTTATGGCACTAGCAACAGCGACTTCTGTTTTATGTAGCTATGCATCCATATTTGTATCGCTCAAACAGTACACGGCCTTTCTGAAGCTTTGGTGTTTTGGATTGGCATCACTGGCAATTCTCGGCTTTTTGCTGGTTCCTACCTATGGAGTTTACGGGGCAGCGTGGGCCATTGTGGCTAGCAATGTGATTAGGATTGCCTTGATTCACAATTCGATCTACAAACTGCTTAAGATTTCATTTAGGGAACGACCCAGGAATCCGAAATACGAGCCATCTCGCGCAATCCCAGCTGCCTGATACTTGTCATGTTAAGCAGGCTTTGCTGAAGCTGTTGGTTGCAGGAGTAAGCGAAGAAGAATTATGACATCGACCCAAGTAACATGTCCTGGACACACATGCGGCGACAGTCAATTCAGGCAGTCTCTCCGTCCAGATTTTTTCATAGTTGGCGCCCCACGATGTGGCACAACGGCCCTTTATCGCTGGCTTCGTAAGCACCCCCAGATTTTTTTGCCAGTACAAAAAGAATGTCATTACTTTGCGGAGGATTTGAATCGATATCGAACCATACAAAACGAAAAAGCCTATCTGAGTATGTTTCAAGAAGTCGACGAGTGTCACCAGGCAGTTGGTGAGGCATCCGTAATGTACCTTAGCTCGCAAGTAGCCATCGAAAATATACTTGCGTTTAATCCTGATGCCAAAGTTGTTGTAACACTCAGGAATCCTTTGGAGATGCTTCCTTCCTGGCACGACCAATTGTTGGTGACTTTCCAAGAAGATATTTCCGACTTTAGCCAGGCATGGGCAGCGCAAGTCCAGAGAAAGGTTGGCGACTTAATTCCTGCCACTTGCAAGGTGCCTGAAGCATTGCATTATGCCTGCATGGGGCGATTGGGGGCTCAAGTGGATCGATTGCTAAAGCAGTGTGATAGACAACAAATTCATTTTGTTCTCTACGAGGATTTGTGTGAGCAGCCCTCAGAGACCTACAAAAGACTACTGAGCTATCTGGGGGTTGATTTTGATGGGCAGCAAGAGTTTCCCCGAATCAATCAGAATAGAGAGATTGAATCTCCCTGGCTGCGACAAATCTGGCAGCATAGTCGACCTTTGAGGCGACGCCTTCAGTTTGCCCGTAAAGTATTAGGTGATTCGCTATACGACCGTACGCGCGACCAAATCGTACCGCGCATATCTCGCCCCAAATTACGACAGCCAATGTCTTCGTCAATGTCTGAAATGCTCAAGTCTGAGTTTTGTGAGGATATTCATCTGTTGTCCATGCTAGTGAAGCGTGACCTAAGTCATTGGTTAGCTGGCAGGATGACGTAGGTTACGATTAATAGCTCAGTCGTGGTTTTTTAGAGCCAATAGATCGAATTTAGGGATAGGGAAAACAATGTACCGAGAAGATGTTATTTTACCTTTAGTTCAAGGCAAAAGGGTATTGGACTGTGGTGGGGTCGACCATTGTTTTGTTGAACAGAAACGCGATGAAGGGTCATGGCTGCATGACTTGATTTGCGACCATTCAGAAGAATGTGTGGGGGTCGATATTCTGGAAGATCGAGTCAAGCAACTCAACGCGTTGGACCGTTACAAGTTTTTGGTTGCTAATGTCGAGCAGTTGGGATTCCAGGAAGAATTTGATGTCGTTGTTGCTGGGGAATTGATCGAACATATATACAATGCTGGGCTCTTTCTGGACAGTGCTTGGCGAGCATTAAAAGAAAAGGGCATTCTGGTCATTACGACGCCCAATTATCAAGCATTTTCTAAGATGCTTTACACAGTGCTTCAAGGCAAAGAAGTATGCCACGAAGAGCACACTTGCTATTACAGCAGGCAGACGCTTTCCTACCTTGTCAAACGTCATGGTTTTGAGGTCGTGGACTTTCATGTTTTGAAGCGTCCTGCCCGAACGCGTGTGAAACATTGGATTCGTTCAGCAGTCCATGCCATTCGTCCACAACTTGGAGAACAGCTTGTTTTAGTGGCCAGGAAGCAAGGCGAACAACAGAAGTATAGTGATAAGTGGTAAATGTCAGGTTGTTTTTTATGAGGTCAAAAATATCCGCAGTACTTTGATTGCCATAAACACACTCAAGGCAATTCACATAATATGCATGAAACAGTCTCAACAATAAAATCACCTCGAGTCTTACATCTGGTACACTGGCTCAACCGAGGTGGTATCGAGATGTGGTTGCTGAGCTTGCTGAAGCATCGCGAAAAGCAATCCTGTGAAATCGACGTTTGTTGCAAAGGACCTCAGGTTGGAGAATTGGCTGAGGAATTTAGCCAGCTTGGAGCAAATCTGTATCACTTGCCTCAAGGGCAAACACCTTGGCGATTTGTGACAAATCTGAAAGAATTGCTCGTCCGTCGTCGTTACGATGTATTGCACGTCCATACGGGAGTTCATAGCAGTTGGGCTGTGCGAGCGGCTAATAGGGCGCGTGTGCCTGTCGTCACTACTTTTCACAATACCCAGTTTCCGCGTGAGTCTGTTTGGACTTCTCGCCCTTTTCTAGGTCAAATTATTAAAAAGTATGCACGGTATAGCCTCCGCTTTGCCGTGCAACATTCTGACGTAGCAACTGCCGTTTCTCAGGGAGTTTCGGATGCGGTTCAACAGACGGCCCAAATAGAGGACGGGCCTTGTCAGGTGGTCTATTTGGGTGTGGCTGACGCGCAACCACTCAATCTCAATGAGCGTGTGCAGAAAAGAAAAGAATTGGATTTGTCTCCCAAAGACAAAGTTCTCCTGCATGTAGGAAGTCTGTCTGAGCAGAAAAACCACATGGGGTTATTGAAAATATTTCGCTCGATTCGCAATTCAGTCCCAAACGCAAAGCTGCTGATTGCTGGAATGGGACCTTTGCAAGGGAAAATACAGCATCGAATCAAAGACCTGGGTTTAGAATCCGATGTACGTATGCTGGGCTTAAGAAAAGATGTATCTGGCCTGATGGCAATGAGTGATTTGTTGCTTTTTCCTTCTTATCGCGAAGGTTTGAGCCTGACACTTATGGATGCAAGTGCTGCAAATCTGCCTATTGTGGCTTCTGAAATACCAGGCAATCTAGAAGCAACTTGCGGAGGAGCGAATGCTCGGTTGCATGCGACCGAAGATTATGAAGCAATGGCAGCTTCTGCATGCGCGCTGCTGCAACAAAAAGAATTCGCCAATGAACTTACGTGTAAAGCAAGGGCATTCTACGAAAAAGAGTTCTCACTTGCCGTATCCATAAGAAAATGGCGAAAGCTTTATGATGCATTGGTTGCCGGGCAAGCATCCGGCGTCGGGGAGTCTTTTGAGTCGAAACTGCAGAGGGTAGCTTGATGCCAGGTAAAGTACCAATATTGGATTTCCATAGCGATGCTCTTGGGAAAGTAGATCCCAGTACGTCTGAGCCTGTTCGCGTGGTCCATGTCGTGACTACCGCATACACAACAGAATTTATGCGTGGTCAACTTGAGTATTTAAATACGCAAGGTTACCAGGTGACGGTTGTGACTTCTCCGGATGCGCGACTTGAAGAGATAGCAAAACGAGAAGGTATTCAAATCCGCACAGTTAAAATGGTGCGAGAGATGAGGCCATTGCAGGATGCATGGGCCCTGTTCAAGCTCTACTTTATATTGCGTGAAATACGTCCCCACGTGGTAAATGCGAGTACGCCTAAAGCAGGGTTGCTGGGAATGCTTGCCGCATGCCTGTTGTTTGTTCCGTTGAGGATCTACACCTTACGAGGTCTGCGATTGGAAACAACACAGAATTGGCGCAGGCTATTACTCAATGTGTGTGAACGAATCACTGCAATCTGTGCTCATTATGTGGTTTGTGTCAGCCCCAGTCTGCAAAAAGCTTACTTGGAGCTGAAACTAACCAGACCTAATAAAACTTTAGTACTTGGACATGGCTCTTCGAACGGAGTTGATGCTGCAAAGTTCAGGAGAACACCTAGGAGTGGAGTCGCTGCGAAAAAGATACGCAAACAATTTGGTATTTCAGAAGATGCTCGTGTGCTTGGGTTTGTTGGTCGTTTGACTTGTGATAAAGGTGTCGGTGATGCACTTGAGGTATTTGGACAGTTGCAAAAAAAGTTTCCAGATTTGAATCTGTTCATGGTGGGAGGTTTCGAAAAGGGTGATGCCGTTAGCACGCACATCCGTCAATGTGTGTTGGAGAATCCCAAGATCCACCTGAGCGGGATGATTGATGTGAATGACATTGCACCCTACTATCAGGCTATCGATCTGCTGCTATTTCCATCTTTGCGAGAAGGCTTTCCAAATGCGGTTCTCGAAGCCCAGGCATCTGAATTGCCTGTGGTTGGATATGCGGCCACAGGGACACTTGACGCAATTGATAGTCCTCACACGGGTCGTGTGGTTGCCATTGGGGATCGTGCTGGATTGGAAGAATCCGTTTCTATGTATTTAGCAGACGAGGAGATGCGTCATCAACACGGAGTTGCGGGGCGTCAACGCGTCGAAGAATTATTTCGCCCACGAATAATCTGGAAAGCATTGGGCGAGCTCTATCAAAGTGAACTTCGTAAGTTTGGTTTAACCCAAGAAAAGCCTCTGCTTGGGAGGAAGACCCACGTTGATGTGAACAAGGCTGCTGCCTAGGTAAATCAAGATATTTCAAATATTGGCCCGAAGAGTTTTTTGATAATGAAGAGCTACCCCCGATATTTAAAGCGTGCCGTGGACCTTGTTGTTGCTTTGACGATGTTCGTACTGCTCGCTCCTTTGCTGCTACTGATCGCAGGATTCGTTTGGAAATGGTCTGGACTTCCCATTTTGTACAGACAAGAGCGTATTGGGAAAGGGAATCGTCGTTTTCAGATGCTTAAGTTTCGGACAATGTCGGATCAGCGAGATCGTGCTGGGGAACTTCTGCCAGATGCGTTTCGTCTAAGCAGGTTCGGTCGATTTCTGCGAGCTAGCAGCTTGGACGAGTTGCCAGAGCTTTGGAATGTACTGCGTGGTGATATGAGCCTGGTGGGCCCCAGGCCACTTCTGGTGGAGTATTTGGACCTGTACACAAAGGAGCAAGCAAAACGTCACTTGGTGCTTCCGGGCATTACTGGATTGGCACAAGTGAAGGGACGCAATGCTATGTCCTGGGAGCAAAAGTTTGAATACGACGTCCAGTACACAGAGCAGATTTCTCTCCTGCTTGACATACGGATCCTATTCCAAACGTTCACTACGGTCTTTAAAAGGCAAGGAATTTCGGCAGATGGCCATGCCACAATGCCAAAGTTTACGGGCAGCAAAGAAGACGGATTGCGTCGGAAGTCTGCCTGACGTGGCAAACATCAAATTTCCTAGGCAGGCTACTCGCTCTTCCTGGCAATGACTTCCAGGCCTCCTAGGTGGATCCCGGTTAAGTGTTTCAGGAGATTAACCGATAGGAATGCGCTTTCCTTAAATGTTCTCTTCCATCGGCTGCCATGCACAAATGGTCTACCAACGTCGGATCTCAAGACTTCAAATCCAGATTCTTCAAGGAGGTTGATTAAGGTTGTCTGTGTGTATTGAAACAAGTGCTCTTGTGGACAGAGGTGGCTGGATTTTCCGAACCGCATACGTGATAGAAGGCCCGTGTCTTTCAGGCGAAGATACGAATAATTTGGCACGTAGACGGCCAACGTACCGTTTTCTTCGAGTAAATGGTGAACCTGGCGGAGTATTCCTGTGGGATTATGCAAGTGTTCGAGAACTCCCAGCATGCTAATAACACTGAAATGATTTTCTGGGAAGTCGGCTTCTTCTAAAAAGCATGCCTTGATTTTGCAGTTTGTAAACTGTCGTGCTTGTTCAGCAGCTTCAGCACTTGGTTCAAGACCCTCGACCTGCCAGATGCCCGTCTTGGCTGCTGCTTGCAGGAAATGGCCTCCGCCACAGCCCACATCGAGAAGTCTGCCTGGCCGAGCTGTTTTTTCTAATCGAGAGATTAGCGGAGCAAAACGAGAGTTGCTGCTACTTCCCTCCCAGCAATAATTGTGACTGATGGTATGTTCAGCGTCGTATCGATAGACCAGGCTGGTTGATGCTTGATTAAGCCGAGGTGATACATAAACGAGTTTGCACTGATCACAGCGATTGATTCCCAAGACGGCCTGAGAACCTTGCAGATTATATTCTTCAGTAAAAAGTCGAGTGTGCTGATTGGCTCCACACAAGTTGCAGCTGACAACTTCAGTAATCAAATGCTGGGGAGGATTCAATTCAGGTTTGTCTTTTTCTTGAATTTCGGTAATCAATCCATGCTCCTCACTGCAACAGACAAGTCCGGGTGATCCGAATATGCTGGCAAACGTAGCAAAGTGATGGGTGCAGTTGTAGATTGGTTCTTGCTGGAAAGTGTGCTAGCACGGCCTGCCTGCAGTCAATTGATCTAGTCGCTAGCCTGGAGAAACAGGTATACCCTGCTGTAAGTACAGATCCCGTGGAAATGCTGTTTAGAAATATCAGTTTCTTGAGAATCCTCGATGTTAAAAACATTGCGCTGCCTGCATGAAAAACCTCTTTTACGTCGCTTGTTCTTGCCATTGTTGAAGCGGTTCAATCCGGGCAATATACAACTTCGCCATCACTACACGCATGGCACGATCACATTGCATAGTTACCGACACAAAGGTTATTGGTTTCATGGACGAACCCGTGAGCAGCAGACGATGGAGTTTTTTCAGAAAGTTATTCACCCCGGCGATTGTGTAATTGAAATTGGTGGGCACATTGGATACATGTCCATGTACTTTGCGGCCTTGGTAGGCAGGAATGGAAAGGTTGTTGTTTTCGAACCTGGGTCGAATAATTTGCCCTACGCGCGAGAAAATTTAGAGCAGTTGACCCAGGTCGAATTAATCGAAAAAGCCGTTTCGAATGGGAACGGGGTAGCGCAATTTTTCGAAGAAGAGTTAACTGGTCAGAATAATTCACTCAACGCGGATTACGCCGTTTTTGACCAGAATTGTCAACGAGCTTACTCCAACATACAGTACTTGCAGCGTGAAGTTGAAACAGTCTGTTTAGATGCTTTTCTGCCATCCAGAGGACTCAAGCCGAAGCTGTTGAAGATTGACATCGAAGGCGCTGAGCTACTTGCATTACACGGCAGCCAAAATACTTTCTTAGAGTTTCACCCCATCGTGATGGTCGAAGTGACCAGCCAAAAACTACAAGTATTCGAATTCTTTGACGATTTAGGGTATCAACTTTTTAGCGATGTGGGTGAGCCTCTCGTAACGCCAGACCAACTTGATTTTAACGTCTGTGCTTTGCACCCCGAATCTCATGGTGAAATAATCAGCGAACTAGGGTGGAAGGTCTCGCAGGCCGCTTAGAATATAAGAATTTCACTGTCTGCCTGCCCTCAGGGGGATTTATTGAAGTGTTGCAAAATATACTCATACTCTCAGCGGGACGACGCTGTTTGCTGGTGCGTTATTTCCAGCAAGAGCTTAAGAAAAATTTTCCAGATGCTTTGGTTATTGCCGCGGATATGGCTCCCGATCTATCTTCCGCGTGCCACACTGCAGATACATACTTTACAACCCCGGCGATACAGGATCCGAAGTATATTGAGCAACTACTTACTCTCTGCATTGCCCACCAAATACGCGTGGTGGTCCCCACCATAGATACCGATTTGTTACTCCTGGCCAAAAGTCGCGACCTCTTTGCGCAACGGGGTATCGAAATCCTTGTGTCGGATTTGACTTTGGTCAAACATTGTCGAGACAAACGACTTACAGATGACTTGTTTAATAAGCATGGTATTTCTTCACCCTCCCGCATTGATCCTCGGCAGGAAGAGAGTTACCCACTATTGGCCAAGCCTTATGACGGTAGTTCAAGCAATAACTTGCATGTTGTGAGGAGCTTCTTAGAATTGCCTGCTACTCTTCTCGATGACCCTAAAATGTTATTCTATGAGTACTTATCTCATGAAGAGCATCAGGAATACACAATTGATATGTATTTTGATCGTGATGGATATCTCAAGTGTTTTGTTCCTCGGTTGCGTCTGGCAACCCGCGCGGGAGAGGTAAGTAAAGGTCGTACCTCGAATCGCAATTCTTTGTGTGTAATACGAGAACGGTTTCATCGTATGCCAGGTGCTCGAGGTTGTCTCACGATGCAACTATTTATGCGCAATGGCGATAAAAAGTTGTTTGGGATTGAGATCAATCCGCGTTTTGGCGGGGGGTACCCGCTAAGTTTTGAGGCAGGTGCTAATTTTCCTGCTTGGATCATCTCAGAGTATTTACGAAATGAAAGCATTGCGTACTTTGATGCCTGGCAAGATCAACTCACCATGCTCCGCTACGATGCTCACGTCCTTGTCTCAAGTGCCGCTTGAAGACAATTGTGTGCTCGTGTTCGATCTGGACGACACGTTGTATTCTGAGAGAGACTTTTTGCGGTCTGGATTTCGTGAGATTGCGAGAAGTATCGATCCAAACAGAATAGACGAAATGCAGAGTTTCCTAGAATTGTCCTGGGTCAATGGAAACCAGGATCCAATCAGTTCGCTACTCGACAGAGTAGAATCGGGATGTAAAAAAGCAGATTTACTGAAGATCTACCGTGAACATGTTCCTGATATTCGCTTAAAGAATGAAACTTATGAATTCATCAAGGCCGCAGAGAAATCACAGCGTTCACTTGGGATATTGACCGATGGTCGATCGATCACCCAGCGCAATAAGCTTTTGGCCCTGGGGATTTCTAAATCGATCGATGAAGTAGTCATTTCAGAAGAGATTGGTTTCTCGAAGCCTGCAGAAGAGAGTTATAGGCATTTTCATAAAGTTTTTCCTCATCGTACTTTTGCGTATGTGGGGGACAACCTGGCGAAAGACTTCGTCACTCCTAATCGGCTAGGTTGGGTTACGGTAGGGATGCTGGATCGTGGCGAGAATATCCATGCCCAGGATATTGATAGATTTCCAGGTGAATATCATCCTCAGTACTGGATTTCTAATATCGCATAGATAATGTCTGTTCCATCCAATACGGAAGTTGAAAAGTCTCCCAAAATGGATCGAGTCGTGAAAAGTTGTTTGCAAAATCTCCAGAGCTTAATAGGTCTATTTGTGGCTTTCTGGTCTTTAAATACGAAGGACCTGTCTCTTATAAACATCTCCGAGCCCACGAC
>CAWWCC010000031.1:0-20679 GCA_963935315.1 uncultured Planctomycetaceae bacterium
ATAGGAGTCCGTCTCGTGGGCTCGGAGATGTGTATAAGAGACAGATCTTTGGCCGATGGCGTTGAGCAAAACAATCTCATTCCGGCAGATGGTATTTTAGGCACGCTCGATAGTTATGATATGGGACGCAAGCAGCTTTTGGCGTTAGAGCAAAAGAAACAATTGGCTTCGCAAAAATATCAACATCAAAAACAACTTGCAGCGGCTCAGCTTGCACAATCAAATGCCACCAAGGCCCAAATGTTAGCAAAGCAGCAAGAAGTTTTATTGAAAGAAAGAAAGCTGGTTGTCCAGGAAGCAGCCATGGAACTTGAGAAACTGGAATACGAAAAAGGGGAAAGGCTCAGGGTCGAAGACCCCGATCTTGTGACGCTTCACCAACTTGCTAAACAAAAGAACAAATTAGATATGGCAAATCAAGATTTTGAGATTGCCAACCAAAGTTGTGAAACTACCAGGATTGCGGCCGATCTGGCTGTTGATGCAGCAACTGAAAGCTACAAGGTAGCTCACTTGACGCACGAACAAGTTAGTAAGTCATTCTCCCAGCAATTAGAAACCCGTTTAATCGAGCAAGAGATAGAAGTTGCCAAAGAAGCATTAAAGAGATCCATACTGCTAGCCCCCAAGTACTCACCCCATGCTTTGGAAAAATTACTTGCCGTTGAAATACAGGACTCTCCGGAAGCTTCAGGTGCTGTATCGACGGAAGATCATATTTCAGAGCCGGAAGTGGGACAGCACGCCAACGCATCTTCTCAATACACAGTGCTCAAGATCGCTGCGGCCGATGGCGAAATAGTAACGCAATCGCCAATTATGCAATTGGGTGATTTGAGAACGATGATCTGTATTGCAGAAGTGTATGAAGCAGATCGTAAAGAGTTGTTCGAAGGTCAGAAAGTCATCATCCGCAGTCCGGCATTTTCAGGGTATTTTGCAGATGGTGATTTGAAAAATTTAAATTCGAATGATCGCTGGGGAGGAATCCACGGGAAAATTGATAAAATTGGCCGCATGATTGCCCCACCGGGACTCACCAGCCGAAATCCATTGGCTCCAGCCGGTCGAAGCGTTGTTGAAGTACGTATTGAAATTGATAGTGAGGCAAATGAGAAGGCGATTCAGGAAATTAGAGAAGAATTCAGGAAGCAGGATAAGCAGATAGAAACGACATGGAGCGAAGACGCGAATTCTCACGCAGCTGAGAATGTAGGGTTGCAGGTAACGGTAGAATTTTGCAGTAAAGAAGCGACAAACAACGTTGCTGCTGAAGCTGGATCGCGCGAAATTACAGAATACTCCGAATACGGTCCAACTACCTGAGATATCTTTTCTTAAGGATGTTATGCCAGGTGTTTCGCAAATCTCTCAGGGCACTGGTGGCAAAAGGGCATTATGAAAACCCCGCTGGCATGGAAGAATCTTGCCCATAATCGAATCCGTACGGCAATTGGTGTAGCGGGGGTTGGGTTTGCTGTAATTCTCATTTTTATGCAAATGGGTTTTCATGGCGCCATCCGCAAAACGGCAACCCAAATCTACGATGCGCTCGATTTTGATCTCATGTTGCGTTCTCCCGCGTATCTGCATTTGACCGAGCCGCGTTTTTTCCCGCGTGCAAGAGTCTTTCAAGCAGCATCTTTGCATGAAGTTGAAGTAGCTCGTCCTTTTTATCTTGGTCTTAGTGAATGGCAAGCACCGATTCGAGGTGATATTTCTACTACAACAGATCTTAATGATGACGATCCCGCTGGGGAATGGCGAGGTATCATTACGATGGGCAGCGACCCCAATGATCCTGGTTTTGTTCGGCAAGACATTTGTCAGTTAGCCAGACAACTAACGGATTCCAGCTTTGTGCTGGTGGATTCAAAGTCAAAACCCGAATACGGCCCAGTCAATAAACGAGAATTTACAGAGCAGGATATCGGTGTTGAAACTGCTTTGGGGCCCAATCGAATACGTATCGTTGGATTGTTCGAATTAGGGACTGGCATGGCAAGCAATGGTGCTTGTTTGACCAACCCAGAAGGTTATGTGCGCGCTTGTCCCTGGCAAACGATCGCTGATGTGAACTTCGGTTTGATCAAGCTCCGCGATCCTGGCTCTGCTAATCTTGTGAAGAAAAAACTTAGAGCCATCTATGGTATTCCGGAGCCAGTCCCCAGTGATGCATTACAACCCGAGGCTGTACATTATACCAATACGGATGTCGAAATACTTACGCGTGCGGAAGTGAATGAGGTTGAGGAGTATCGTTGGGTAGAAGAAACACCTTTGGGTAAGATTTTTAACTTGGGGGTCTGGGTGGCTCTCTTCGTAGGTGTTGCAATCGTCTATCAGGTGCTCTCAACAGACATCACCAATATGATGGGTGAGTATGCAACATTAAAAGCCATGGGATACAGCAATAAGTATTTAACTAAAGTTGTCCTCCAGCAATCGGTTCTACTGGCGGTTGTGGGCTATGTTCCTTCGGTGTTTATTTCGTACGTTTCGTACCACGTTGTGGAAACGGCCTCTGGGCTGCCCATGTCGATGTCTCCCAGAATATTGATCACTGTGCTGCTACTCGCCATTGGAATGTGTGTGCTTTCGGGTACGGCGGCTCTTAGGAAACTTTACCAGGCCGATCCGGCAGATCTATTCTAAGTAATCATGAAGCGAACAACAAAAACACCTCTGGCTTGGAAGAACCTGACGCACGATTGGCGTCGGTTGGCAGTGGCGATTGCTGGAATTGGATTTGCAGTGTTATTAATGTTCACACAGGTAGGATTTCAGAATGCGCTTTTTGATAGTCAGGTAAAAATAATTGACGATCTACAAGGTGACATTTTTTTGGTGAATAAAGCCAAATACACATTAGCTGCGGAGAAGCGTTTTTCAATATCAAGAATACATCAGGCACGGTCGTGTTCTGGTGTCAAGGGTGCCTATCCTGTTTATTCGGAGCTGACAACTTCTGTGCTACGGAAGATTAAGGCAGGGCGAGGAAATCGTGGATATCCCCTCCGTTCGCTTGGTTATCATGTCGGAGATCCAATCTTCCAGTCTAAGTCGATCAATGCGCAGAGTGACTTGCTAAGAATCCCTAGCGCAGCATTAATCGATGTAAAAAGCAAGGCAAAGAAGTTTGAGTTTGATATGGAGTCGCCCGAAAAACTGGATCAGTACTCTCTTGAACTGGCCGGAAAAAAACTCACCCTCGTAGGCACTTTCGATCTAGGAATCGATTTTGCCCATAATGGTAATCTTATTATGAATGCAGAAAGTTTTGCAAAATACTTTCCGCATCGTAAGCGATTTGGTGATCCATTGAGTGTGGTTGATCTCGGCGTGGTCCATGTCTTGCCAGGTTTTTCTGTGATAGAAGTTAAAGAGCGGTTGGAAGATACACTCGAAGACGATGTCCATGTCTACACAAGAGAAGAATTTCGCAATACTGAAATCAAGTTTTGGGATAAGAGTACGCCGATTGGTACAATATTTTTGGCAGGCAAAATCATTGGCTTTGTGGTAGGCATGGTTATTTGTTATCAGGTGATTTTTTCTGATATTGCCGACCACATGTCAGAATTTGCAACGCTCAAAGCAATGGGGTACACGACCGCTTACTTCATTCGCTTGATAGTGGTAGAAGCAATCTTACTTTCGATCATTGGTTTTGTCCCAGGAACTTTAGTGAGCCTGGTCTTGTATTCCAGATTGGCCAGTGTGACTGGCTTGCAAATGCTGATGACATTTGATTGTTTGGTGCAAGTTCTGATAACCACTGTCGTGATGTGTATCGCTTCTGGGTTGTTGGCAGTCCGTAAGTTACTGGCAGCGGACCCGGCATCCTTGTTTTAGCGGCCAATTATTGTTTTGTGTGTTGAGAAGTAACTATTTAATTACCCATAGCAAAGTTTCACCATGGACTCACAAACTACCATGCCGGCAACTAGTGGCGCTTTTGCTGAAGACATGCACTTGCCAAAGACCGTCAGTGTCGCAGGATTGAATCATTATTTTGGTGATGGCGAATTACGCAAGCAAGCCTTATTTAAGAATAACCTGGATGTTCGACGTGGCGAAATTGTCATCATGACTGGCCCTTCGGGTTCGGGGAAAACTACGTTGTTAACTTTGATCGGTACCTTGCGTACGGTCCAAGAAGGCAGTCTTAAAGTGCTGGGGAATGAATTGTGTGATGCCGATCGAGATCTTATCGTTCGTCTTAGACGTGAATTAGGTTTTATTTTTCAAGCGCATAATCTATTTGAATCTCTAACGGCTTTTCAGAATGTTAATATGGCTGCAGAGCTCTCTGGACTAGACCCGGGTATCGCTGCCGGCCGAATCAAGTCTTTGCTTTCACGTTTAGGACTTGGTGAACGAATCCACTACAAGCCAAATTCATTGTCAGGTGGACAAAAGCAAAGAGTCGCTATCGCTCGTGGTTTGGTGCACAAGCCTAAGTTAATTCTGGCTGATGAGCCAACTGCTGCGCTCGACGAAAAGTCAGGGCGAGAAGTGGTAACGCTTTTTCAAGAACTTGCACGCGATGAAGGGTGTACCATCATTATGGTCACTCATGACAATCGAATTCTTGATGTTGCCGATCGCATCGTGAACATGGTAGACGGAAGCATCAAGTCGGATGTTGCCGTACAAGAGACCTCGGTTATCTGTGAATTCCTGAAAGAATTCCCGCTATTTGCAGATCTCACACCCAATACGCTGGCCGAAGTTGCAGATCAGATGATGGTGCACGAAGCCGATCAAGGACAACAGGTTATTCGCCAGGGCGATACAGGAGAGTTGTTCTACATGATACGAAATGGAAATGTGGATGTTTTGATCGACGATGGTCAGCAGGAGAAAAAGGTTGCCGAGCTCACGCAAGGACAGTTCTTTGGCGAAGCGGCATTGATTACTGATGAACCTCGCAACGCGACTATTGTTGCGAAAGAAAAGTCTATATTTTACGCACTTGGAAAAGACGACTTTCGGCGTGTTTTAGAGACCAGCGCTACCTTCGAAGAAGAATTGAGGCAAGCCCTGTTTAGTCGGAAATAGCAGGTCACGGTAGCTACTCGCAACACCTTGATGCAGCTTGGCAGTTGTTCGTCGAGGATTCTTTCTGTGAGCAGCTACTGGCTGTGCATTGACAGCAATCACCATCGCAGTAGCCTTCACAGCAAAGTTTGGGGCAAATGTCACATTCTATGGCTAACATGTCTTGTGCCTCGCGCAATTCAACGCGTGCAATTTTTAGAGCCACTACTTGCTCAACAAGATGGGATTGCACGTTGTAGAGCTGGCCACGGATATTGCTGATTTCAAAAATGGTAACATCTGTTAAATCACGTGTTTTTTCGATTTCGTCCAGGCGGTCCTGCAAAGTCTGCACCGATTCCTGGGCAAGCACGACCTGTTGCTGTAATAGACCAATCTTGTAGGCAGCATTCTTAATCTCTGCAATGGCTCCCTTTTCAGAGTGGCTATAAAAGAGTGCAACTTGACGGCAACGGATTGGTAATTCGGCTTCATTGCAGCGGAAGCAGCGTGCCACATGCAACCAACCCTCACGCGGTTCAATCGAACCAACAGTCGAATCTGAGAATTTTAAAACACCTCTAGCAATCGGCAATAAGGGTTTTCGAAGTTTGCATAGGACCAGACTTAAACCACGTAAATCGATACGATTTGCTAGACCAACTAGTAGCTCGCCCTCGATATCTACGGGGCTGAGATCGGGTAGCCAATCGACCTGTGGCCAATAGAAACTGTACTCACTAAGGGGACAGCCAATGAGAGATTGAATTTGCCCATTTAACTGAATTCTTAAAAAGTCAAGTTGTAGTGCCTGTTCTTCAAGATCACTGATTTGGGTAACAATCTGGCTACGTTCGATACCTGCGGGCAGTTCCAGTCCTTCAGCAACCAGATTGTCTATCCGTTGGAGCGTCTTGTCTGATTCTTTGATGCCGGCATAAAGATAGTGTTTTTGAGCTTCAAGTCCTGCTAGCTGATAGAATGCGGTGAGCGCCATAGCAGCAGCTTCGTTGCGTAAATTGTTTGCCCTTAGAGATAATAAATCCCGATCAAGGCATAGATTATCCCTTACGTTTTTTGTGTCACATTCGATGATCACTTTTGCCCAGTGCCTTTCGAGCTCGACCATATTGGCGACGCTAGCATTGGTGGCAGCATTGCACTGACAAATAGCGGCTTCGAGCAACTGATAGGTTTCTGTTGGGGCAGGTAAAGGCAACAATTCGCATTCGTCTACATTCAGCAAGTCAGGAGGCGTGTCTTCAGGATTAGCCAATTCGTGTATGCATGGAGCGCAGGGTGTCCCAGGCACCCCACATTTTGAAGAGGGGCACGCACAGCCTGCAAGCAGAAGCAGAGGCAATAAAGTGACAGCAAGGAGCCGGATAACCATAAGAATCGTCGTAGCAGGAACGGAATGCGTAACGATTTTTGTTATCGAGTTCTAGATATACTACCCGTAGCAGTTGCCTTAGTTTTTCCGCTCGTACTACTCAGGTAAACTTTGCGGATTAGATGCCTCACGGAATATGTGGGCGAGTGAGGTAGCTACAGCCATCCGTATAGGGACTGCCATTGCTGCGAGTGGAGGGACACTACTGCCCGATTCGTCTTGCCAGATAAGGAAATCTACTCCTACTCAAACGAGAGAACATAATGGATCCCCTAGTCGCAGCGTATTGCCATTTTCAACGGATTCGAGTCCTGTGTTGACTCCAAGTCGATAAAAATGGTCGAAACGTGCGGTAGGAGCCCATCCGGGCAGAGAATCTTGCCTGCGTTTCGCAAAAATCTTTGAAAAGTGCGACGACACGACTCCATTTTGAGAGTCTCTGCTAGGCACGATACAGCGCTGGCAGGCACCACGTCCTTGCCAGATGATTTTGCCAATTTGAAATCGGAAAATCTTGTTGTGATTTTCTGCAATGAGTTGGTCTTCCCAAAAGGGGACATCACTATCGATTTCGAGATTCATGCGAAATCGTCGTCGTACTTCGGCAAGATCAATGCCATCAAACCAGGTAGCGACTTCGGTCAGTGAGGCTGTGCTAATCAGTGTAGGGCCTGGTGCTTCACAATCGTCAGGAAAACCTTCGTTGGCATTTTCTACGAAGCGACATTTCTTATGGAGTAATTTGCTGCACCATGCCGCAAGTTTTTCGCCTTCGTCAGGTAAGAGAAAAGTTGCAAATTGTTCACCCTGGCGGAGTGTTACTTTCCTGAAATCTTCGTCATAGGTTGCACGAATACTGTGTATGCCAACGCATTGTTTACCGTTAACAAACTTTCCCCCTTGATCGACCAAGGCGTAACGGCGGTCATTCGCGAGCGCACCATTTGCAAGGACGGTAACTTTATCTACATCGCAACCATCTAGAGATTTAATCGGAAAGATAGTAATGCGGTTGAGTGTAGGTGTCATGACTTAGGGGTAAAATCAAAAATTGGCGGCACGCCGTAGCTGTATTCATGTTGGAACGAAGTAGGGAACGCCCACTGTGGCGTTCCGAGCATGAGATAAAGCCGAAGGCGCCGAAATACATCCCCTATAATTCCATGGATAGACCCTTACAGGTTCTAGGTTGCACCATTGCTTGAGTACGAATGCACTTCCTTATAAATGGCAGTGGGTTCTGTTAGATCTTGGAGTAGTAAGTCGGGTTGAGTGGCAGCCAATTCCTGAAAAGTATTACCACCCGTAGCGACGGCTACTGCAAAGGCATTGATAGATCGTGCACACCTGACATCATTTGGAGTATCGCCAATAACCATTATTTTAGGAGACCCTTGGCCATTTTGGTGACCACCGTGATTCTTATGAAAATCGATTGCCGCTTGTTGGGCATCAGCGGCAATATCATTGCGATCCGTTCGCATGTCACCAAATCCACCAAACTCAAATAGATCGGCCATGCCATAGTAACGGAGCTTTTCTCTGGCACCTTGCTGAACATTGCCGGTCAGTATGCCTAATTGTACATGATCCAACTTTTCAAGTGTTTCCAGAAGTGTCGAAACGCCTGGAAGAATGGTTCCTTGGCAAGTCATTAATGAATGAGGCAAGCGTTTTGTATAGCCAGAATAAAAATGATTCCAGTTTGTTTCGGTAGGCTCAACATTACAGGCCAGCATGATCTCTTCGGCAATTGCTCGATCGCTGCGCCCCGCAAAAGTTACGTTGTCGGGTAGTTGCGTGAATCTGAAGTCTTCTTGAAATGTTCTGCGGAACGCATCTTTACCTGCCCCACCTGTATTGACAAGTGTGCCATCGATATCAAATAAAACTGTGTACATGCTTTACCTTCTAATGCGAACTTCTTTTTAACATTGTAAATGGATTTCTAACTTAAAGCGAGAGTGCGCATCAGCGAAGAGGAGGGGTGCCATGCTTTTGTCTCTCGCGATTTATAGCGGTCAAGGCTGCAGGTTCGAGTTTGAGCAACTTAATGAGCTGGGTCGTTGTTATTCCTAATTGCTCCGCTGAATCGGACATAACAAATTGTGAATTCCATACATTATCAAGAGCAATTGCTAAGAGGGCCGGAAAGTCCTGATGATTGGGATTGATCGAAATGCGACTACCCCGGATGCGTTTTTGCCAGAGATGCGGATTGTCTTTCGGAGGAGACTGCCTGATCGCAAGTGCGAGATTCAATCGCAATCGATGAATTGCACGCTCGCGGTTAGCGGCCTGACTGCGTCGTTCGCTCGCTTCTCCGTGGATACCGGTAGGCAGATGTTCGATAACGATAGCCGTTTGCACTTTGTTGCGGTGTTGCCCTCCCGGTCCCGATCGACGTGTGGGATGCAGTTGGCATTGGGACAATAGTTTATCAACAGGGAGTAGTGCGGGGTGAACCATGATTCATGCTTTAAGAATTGCAGCGAGGGACGTTTCATATTACTTCCCACGATTGCCCCCTACTAGCGGGCCTTGTCGAAAACAATGCCGATTGGGGCAACGATGTAGACAGCTGGATTTACTGCGTTGGCAGAACTGTCTGCGAACGACTGTCGGTGTTACCCTTCGTGAGCGAAGAACTTCAGTCCGTAGCTCACGAATATTCCAAACCTACCGGCTTCTAGCCGGTAGTCGTTGAGTTACAGTCTGCGTAAAAATGGCTTTCGTTAATAATGACTACCACTTTTTCGAATGTGGGTCATTGGCGCGGCATCGCTGTTGAGTTTTCCGCGCACAATGCGGGCTAAAAAAATGCGATGGTCGCCCGATTCGATATTCGAAACGGGTTCACACTCGAGATGCCCCACACAATCTGAAAGAATGGGCACACCGCGTGGGCAGTAAGTGACTTCGAGACCTTCAAAGGCGGGTACATTCGGCTCAAAGCCGCTGCCAAAGTGCTTTAGTAATTCAAACTGCTTGTCAGCGACGACATTGATCACAAAGGGCTCTCCCGCGGTGAGCCAGTCGCCTACGTAGCGTCCAGTTTTTACAGCAACTGAGACCATGGGAGGTTCAAAGCCGGCCTGCATAACCCAGCTGGCAAGCATGCCAGTTGCTCGTTCACCGCTACCGGCTGTGAGAATATAAATACCGCTGGCCACACGTCCCAGCACAGGGTCAAAGTCAGAAGTACTCATCAAAGACTTTCAAGGGTTCGCTAGTTTATCATGATCGTTACGAAAATATATCGGCTGTGCGATACCATGCGACTCGAACATACTACCAATCTCGGCCGCAAAAAAAGGCCCAAGACTCAGCGAGAAATCTTACGTCCCAACTTCTGCTCTACGCTGTCAACTTTTGCAGTAATCCGGCCTTGCCGACCACGCCGATAGTCCAGTTTTGCCGAACAAGAGACCCGATCAGAATGTTGGGCCATCAATTCGATGCATGATTGCATCAACTGGAGCACTTCGGGCAGGTCTCCTTCAACAATAGTACCCATGGAATTCAGTTCATAGGCCAGGCCACTTTGGTCCACCCTATCAACACATTGGGCTACATATTGACTAACGCTATCACCCACACCAAGAGGGACAATACTCATCTCCAATAAAACCATGGATGACTTTCAATTCAGGAGGCGTGGGATACACATTAAGAAGGTGTTTATTTTATGGCATTTTGATCACATGTCGAGCATGCTCGCAGATTTCACCCACTCCTGCTGAGGCAGCCGAAGATCCTATCCCCTTCTGCATCTGAGCCACTCGGACATAGCCCGATCCTACGTAGACCCACACATGTTTGCTAGCATGGAATTCGCTCGAATCGATCTTCGCAGGATGGCATTTTTCTAATAATCTCCCGGCACCCCCTGTATTGTACCCTGCTTAACATTCAACGACATACCCTTCGATGTCATTAAAATGGTTTTTGGCCGAAACGTCTTTTGTCAAATTGCCTTAGGCGCGCTTTTATTTCATGTGGCCAGTAGTACGATGGTTGCAGCTGAAGCTCCGGGCTGGAAACCATATCGCAAGGTGTATGTCCCGGTTCCAGCGGCATCTGTGGCGACGCCCCAGTTCTTCGAAGAGATACCCGCCAGTAGGGTGCACACGGATATCATTTCGGATGTCGAATTGGATCAACTCCGCGCTAGCTGCTGTCAAGATTCGTTCGTACAGCCCTACATTGCATCAGAGCAATATGTTGAGGGCCCCTTCGTTGATTCTAGGATGGCACCCATCGATCAATCTTGTTGTTGGACCACAGAACTTTTGCCTGCAGATGTTATCTGGCAGTCGTATTGGGCAGGGGCCAAAGAGCCACGTATTTCTGGTACTGTTTTTCAAGAGACGGGAGATGATCTAACGCTCTTTGATATCACCCTGGGTGGGAGAACCTCTATTTGGAGATATGGGTACACCCAAGCTGGTCGACCCCAAGGATGGGAATTGCAACTAGAGGGTGCTGGTATGTTGCGATTGAACCTTGATCACAATTGGGATTTTGAGGCGGTCGATTTTCGATTTGGAGTTCCTTTGATCTATGGAAATGGAGATTTGCAATGGAAGTTTGCATACTATCATCTCAGTTCGCATGTGGGGGATGAGTTTCAAGAACGCAATCCTATGTTTGAACGTATCAACTTTAGTCGTGATACACTCGTGGTAGGGGCGTCGTTTTTTCCTAGACCCGCCTGGAGATGGTATGCAGAAATTGGCTGGGCTTTTTATGCTGATGAAGGAACTGATCCCTGGGAACTTCAATTCGGGATCGACTTTGCTCGACCAGGTCCGACAGGAAAAAAGGGCATACCATTTTTGGCAGTCAATGGCCATTTGCGTGAAGAAGTCAATTTTGGAGGCAATCTGGTTGCCCAAGCGGGTTGGCTTTGGCGAGGCAATACAGGGCGTGTTTTGCGTACGGGCTTGCACTACTTCAACGGCAAAAGCAACCAGTTTGAATTCTATAATAATTTTGAACAACAGATCGGTTGGGGAATCTGGCAGGACTATTGACGAATGTTCAGCAGTTGGCGGAGCACACGGGTTACAAGATGGGGGCTGATCTCGATTCTGTGGTTTCTGCAGTCTTTGCGCTGGGAGTTGCTTGACGTAGAATGTCCCCATGCAAAAACGCTTTGACGATTACCGACTCTTCTGGCAGGAGTTCCGCCACACTTTTGAAAGTACGGGAGCGGTGCTTCCTAGTGGCCGTTCGCTATCCAGAGCATTGGCCAGCCAGGTGGGGAAATCGAAAAGCCCACAGCACATTCTGGAAGTGGGGCCGGGTACTGGGGCTGTGACAAATTCGATTATCCCACGATTGGGACCCCATGATCGATTGGATTTGGTGGAATTGAATGAGCGGTTTGCAGTCGTGCTACGAGATCGACTTAAGTCAGATCCAGTTTGGCAACCGGTGGCAGGTCGTATGCGTATACTCGAAATGCCCGTGGAAGAGATTGATGATTGTGGCTGTTACGATGTGATCGTATCCGGTTTGCCTCTTAATAATTTTTCTTGTGATCTCGTTGAACATATCCTGCAACATTTTCATCGTCTGGCCGCAAAAAGCGCGCAACTGAGTTTTTTTGAGTACGTCGCTCTGCGCAAAGCAAAGTCTCTGTGGAGTAAGGCCCAAGAACGTCTTCGCTTGTCGGGAATTGAACGGCTGTTGCAGCGGGAATTTGATTCATGGCAGTTTTCACGACAGTGCATCTTGGCCAATGTCCCCCCAGCATGGGTGCATCATCTTTGTTTGCCAGGTTATATTGAAGCAGATACAAAAAGCATGCAACATGCTGCCACTGTCGAGTCTGCTCAATGATTCGTATTCTTACTTTGGAAACCACTTGCGACGAAACGGCTGCAGCCGTGGTAACCGATACATTGGAGGTGTTGGGTGCCGCTGTGGCTTCGCAAGACGAACTGCATAACCGCTTTGGTGGAGTTGTGCCAGAAATTGCCTCGCGGGCCCATGTGGAGAGAATACTGCCAGTGATCCACCAGGCACTTGAGCAAGCCAATATTTCGATTTCGGAACTGGATGCTATTGCGGTCGCCAATCGTCCCGGTCTGGCGGGTTCGCTTCTCGTGGGTCTGATGGCAGCCAAAACACTATCTCTAGTGCATGGATTACCACTTATTGGAATCGACCATTTGCAAGCACACATTTACGCCTGCCAGATTGCCAGCGGTAAAAATGTGTTCCCTTGTATTGGCCTCATTGTGAGTGGAGGCCATTCAAATATTTATCGTTGCCAGTCACCGCTTGATTTCAGTCCCCTGGGCGGAACAATCGACGATGCCGCCGGTGAGGCATTTGACAAAGTAGCAAGCATGCTAGGACTAGGTTATCCTGGCGGCCCTGTGATAGGCCAGCAGGCCGAACTGGGAGATCCAACACGTTATAAACTCCCGCGACCATTACGGGATAATACCGAACGATTGGATTTCAGCTTTAGTGGTTTAAAAACGGCTGTGCGCTATCAGCTCTTTGGCAGCGGTCGTCAGCCCATGGGACGGGCTGCTGATTTGGACAAACAAGTAATCTCTGATATGGCGGCCAGTTTTCAGGCCGCGGTTGTCGATTGTCTGGTGGACAAAGCAATTCTGGCACTCCAACAAACGGGTTTCAAACGCCTTTGTGTTGGCGGAGGTGTAGCAGCGAACAAGCATTTTCGCAAAGTCCTCAGTCAGGAAGCTGAGGAGAGAAATATTGAATTACACATTCCGCCGATGAATCTTTGCACCGACAATGCCGTGATGGGGGCTATCGCGCTGGAACGATTTCACGCGGGTCAATTCGATACGCTCGATTTGGACATCTGCGCAGGGTTGGTGCGTTAGCAGGTATTCCAGCCGTTTTGCTGCATTCGCCGCAGCATCTCTTACAAAGGGGGGATCCCTTCTCGCGACGAATTGTACGAATCCTCGAAGTGAACTTGTCCATAAAAAAGCGGCCTGAGATATCCCAGACCGCTTGTAACAGACGCTCTCAAGAAAAGCTACATTTTTTTCTGCGCTTTCAATTGGCAGGATGGGCAGTACAACGGGCTGACAATCGTGGTACTGGGATTTTCGTTATCGAACATTCGAGTACTAGAATTCTTATCGCTGGTTTTTTTTCACGATAACCGGTCGTATGAGTAATGGCCGTACTACGCTCTCCCTTTTCGAATATCGTTAAAATATTTTTCCATTCGTCACTGGATAGCTGGCCCACTTTTTTACAAAGTACAATCGACCCTGTCTTATCGATAACGGCAGCAAAGGGCAGCTTTTCTGCTTTGAATACCTCGGCCACTTTCTGTCCGTATTTGGTGCTGGCATCTACATGGCAAAGCTGATACGAGCTCAGTAACTTCGCTTGCTTGCCTTTTGTGTTGAGTTGTTCACTACTAAAAGACGAATCCGTATCTGCAGGAATATCAAGGACAACAAGCAAAGGGCGATCGTTACTCCGTGTGGCTGCTAGCGCTTTGCCATAATCGGCTTCCCACCGAACTGGATTGGAATCGGTTGCAATTGCACTGAGAAGCATGGATGCGGTTGCTACTAGATTAATCATCTTTAAATCCTCTCATGATGTTGAACTTCAGAAAACGAGTTTGTGCGTTCAGCCACACAGTTGATAGACATCGATCCTGAATGGTTCAGTCCTGTTTAACGGGCAGACCCTGAGAGCAGTAGAAGCGCTCACCGAAAACCTTGCGAGCTTAATTTGCCATCCTGACTTGTGTCTGCCTGAGGTAGGATAAATTGGGTGGGTATTCTTGACGTACCCTGTAGCGAAATCGTTCGTTAGCAGGGTTGCCAGAACATGTAAGGAATTGTTTGGATTTTGGAGGCAAGTTCAAGGGTATCTGCTAGCACGGGGCATTCAAGACAAAGTACCACGGCCCGTATGTTTGAGTTAATCAATCCAGGCATATTTCGTAAGGTACTTCTGCAATACAATTTGCGGAATGCGAAGAATGAATGAACAGGTTAATCTGCGCCAAGTGTGATGGGGATTTCAAGTTCCTGTCCTTCTCTGATGATTGTCAGAGTAATGGTATCTCCTGGTTTGTATTCCCAAATTTTATCGCGAAATCGAACCCCTGTGCGCATCGCTTCTCCATTGACAGCCAGGATCCGATCGGCGGCAGAACGATCAATGGTTTCGGTTTCGTAAACCACAGGACCTTGTTTGCGACGTTGGACGACACGACGAAAACCTTGTATTCCTGCTTGTGCGGCTGGACCACCGGGCGTCAAACTAACGACTACCAGGCCAGCCTGTGTTTCCATAACTTGGGTTATGCCTATATTCGCGTGGACGAGTCGTCCATTTTCAATTAACTCAGGGACAATGATCTTGATGCGGTCGATCGGAATCGCGAAGCCAACTCCCGCATTTTGCCCCGTTTTTGTAGCGATAGCTACACACATTCCGATCATTCGCGATTGTGTATCCAGGAGCGGCCCCCCAGAATTTCCGGGATTCATGGCGGCATCTGTTTGAATGAGAGATGGCATGGAGCGTCCTGCAACGCGGCTAGGCAAGTCACGATTTAAACTGGAAATGATACCTGTCGTTAAAGTACCCTCCCAGCTAAAAGGGTTGCCTAGTACGTAGACGCGCTGGCCAACACGCAGGTTATCAGAACGCCCGAGATTGACGGGCTGCAGGTCGTCAGGATCCGCCTCAATCCGCAATATGGCAATATCGTGTTCTTTATCTTTGCCAACCAAGATGGCGGTAAAAGTTTTATTGGAAGCCAATGTTACCTCAATATTGCGGGCTCCTTCGACGACATGAAAATTGGTCAAGATATGCCCCAACTTGTCGAATATGGCTCCAGAACCAGACCCTTCGGAGATACGACGGCGCATCATGAATTGATCAACCAATTCACTCCGAGTACTAATATTGACCACACTTGGATTCGAACGCTCGTAAACAGAAACGTTAAACTGCTCTTCATTCGTCAATTGCAATGCGTGTTCTTCGCCCACAGGCTGAACGGCATGCGCCTTTGGACTCCCCAGATTCACGTGCTGCTCACGACTGAAGAGCGCAAACCCTAAGAGCAAGCCTCCCAAAGCACTCACAGTGCATAAGATTGAAAGATGTTTCATCGTAGAGTTCCTTATAGATCAATGGTCCTTAGATTTTACGATCGAGTTGAAGTTTCGGTTCGCAAACAGGTGCCAAAAACGCGATAACCGCCCATCGAAAATAGCCAATTTACGGAAGATCGAATGGCCAGATCAAAGGAATAAACCAGAGTGCCAAAACGGTCAGTAGCAGAGCCAAAGGCCATCCTGCTCGCAAATAATCGCGAGGCTGATAGCCACCAGGACCCATCACCATTAGATTTGTTTGATATCCGATGGGTGTCACAAAACTCAAGCTTGCCGCCAGAGTTACTGCCACAATAAAGGGTCTTGGGTCATAATGACCCGCAACCGCTATGCTTACGGCAATGGGGATCATGGTTGCGGCTACTGCCACATTGGTGATGGTTTCGGTGAACATCTGCGAGATGATATACACTAGCGCCAGTAGTACAAATGGTTTCCAAATAGGACCAATTCCAGTAGCTGTGACAAGGTCGACAAGCGATACAGCCAGCCAATGAGCGGCACCACTGCGATGCAGTGCTTCGCCTATGCCTAGAGCAGCTCCAATGGTCAACAGAACTTGAAGATCAATGGAAGATCTGGCCTCGGCTGTCGTGAGGCAGCGTGTTGCAATCATGATTAAAACGATGCTGATTGCAGCGATGGCATGGATTTCTTTAGAGGTGATATTTCCCCACTCAAAGAGGCCAGGAAATAAGCTGGAAATAGTAAGCCAAAGAATTAAACCAGTAAATAAGATTCCTGCCAGGAGGGCCCGATCGTGGCGACGGGCCGTGGTCATCCCGACTCGACTGACCAGATAAAAATGGCGACTATTGCGTTGGACCTCTACAAATTCATTGCGTGTCTGCAGCAGGAGGGTGTCACCGGCTTCTAAGCGGATATTGCCAACTTTATTGGTTAAACGTTCTCCATTGCGATGCACGGCTACCACAGCAGCATTGTATCGTTTGCGGAATTCTGCTTCTCGTACGGTCAGGCCGATCAGGGGCGAGGTGCGTGAAAGTACGGCTTCGGTTAATTGACGTCGGGTACGCTCCGCTGGCTGTGTTTCGAATGTGGTGTCTGCAGCAGGGACCAGCCCGGGAATCCTTTCCAGGTCAGCGATGGTTGTAACAATCCCTGTAAATACCAGATGGTCTCCCTGCCGAATGCTGTCGGCTGGGCTGACAGGGGTGATTGTTTCTCCCTGCCGATCGATTTCGATGAGAAAGAGCCCCGGAAGATTCCGCAAACCTGCATCTTGGACGGTCTTGCCAATGAGGGGACAATTGGGCTGAACTTGCATATCCACCAGATAATCTCGACGTTGTTCACCCAACTGCTCAATTAATTCGGTACGATCGGGGAGTCTTTTGGGTGCAATCAAAAGCATGTACCCCAAGCCGACAAGGGCGAGTGGAACACCAACAGTCGTAATTTCAAAAAAGGAAAGTTCGCCAATACGTGCCATGATTTCAGGCTCGTACCCACCTTTGTCCAGCATGGCATTGAGTTTGCCATTGATGACAAGTGTTGTACTCGTGCCAATGAGTGTGCAGATTCCACCAAGAATGGTCAAATAACTTAATGGAATCAGAAGTCGAGAAGGAGAAATACTCCGCCGTCGACACCAGTCGACTACAACCGGAGCCAGCATGGCGACTAAGGGGGTATTGAGGACAAATGCCGACGCGGGTACGACGGTAGCTGCTAAACGAATTAATGCGCTTTGTGCAGTTTCAGCACCACCCAGCAAACGATTCCCCAGCCAGTCCAAAGCCCCTGTGGCGCGCAATCCTGCTGAGGCAGCAAAAAGTGCACCAATCATAATGAGCGCTTTGTTCGAAAATCCTGCTAAAGCTTGTTGGGGCGTCAAGACACCTGTCAGGGATACCAACACGAGCCCACTTAAGAAAAGCAAGTCGATTGGGATAGACCGACGTCGTAGCATTGCCAAGAAAATGCAGGCAGTAATCGCTAATGCGATTTTCCCTTCCGTAGTCAGCAGTGCTTGCTGAGCAAAAAACAGCGGAAAGAGATTCACGGAATTTATCAGAGTCGTCGTCAATATTCTGAAGTCTGAAAGGGGATGGGGTGATTCAACCGAAGGTGGGAATTTACTCTGCCAAGGGGTGTTCTGTCAGGACAGGTTTCCGAGATATCCAGGTTCGCCAAGGAGGCCGGATCCTGGTGAGCGAAAATGGAGTAGCTCAGAACCAGATTCTTGGAAAGCTCCTCAGGCCATGTCCTCCTTACGATAAACTGTGGGTAAGTTGTAACAAACTCCTAACTGGCAAAAACTTACGTGGCTTAGCAATTATGCCGAGAAATGGGGTTTTGCTGGTTGGAGGCACATCTTAGAAGGCCAATTCGAGGCCTTTTTTGACTTTCGAGGCCGTCCTTTACGCTTCCAGGCAATTTATTCTGGCAGGCACTGCTAAGTCAGCTTAAACTGATAGTACACGCTGATTTACATGAATTGACAGAACACTGATAGGGCATTCCCATTGCGTCAGGGCTCGTCTTTCCGGAACAGGGGAGCTTTGAGTGCAGATGATTCTATTTTGGAGCGCTTCGATGCGTAACTATCTATTGCTGGCCACTGCATGGTGCGGGGTGGCTTTACTCGGGTTTTCTACAATTACAACTCAGGCGCTTGCCGAAGATTCTGCGCGGGTGGTGACCTATCAAAACCAACAGCAGACCTATTATGCGCTTAGTCTTGTGCCCCAAGGAGAAGTCCAACAAAACAAATCCGCTTCGATTGTTGTCTTGTTTGATACCTCGGCCAGTCAGCAAGGCGTTTACCGTGAATCGGCGTTGGCAGCTCTGGACGCGTTGTTTGCCAACCTTCGCGAGCAGGACCGTGTCGAATTATTAGCAGTCGATCTCGGTGTTCAACCCATGACGGACGGGCAAGGTGCACCACGGAGCGAAGGACTTGAAGATGCGGTAAAGCAATTGCGAAGGCAAGTGCCGCTCGGTTCGACCGATATGGTCGCTGCTCTCAAGACGGCAGTTCAGCATCTGAATGACTCTGAAACTCCAGGTGGTTCGACAACGCAGCAGCGGTCGATCGTGTATATTGGAGACGGTATCAGTATTGCGAATCTGCTCGATTCATCGACCCTGGAAGAAGTACTCGGTGATCTCCGTGATTCACGCACGAATGTTACGAGCTTTGCGATTGGTCCCAAGGTAGATGCCCAACTTCTGGCCGTGCTGGCAAATCATACGGGTGGCAATCTTTATGTACAGCCCGAAATGGTTTGGAGTGATGTCGAAGGAGGCATTAGCGATCAGCGAGCCCAGGAAGAAAATCTGCGCAACGCACAAATTGCTGGCAAGCAGCTGGCTGATTGGACATCGGCCGCCGTGTATTGGCCAAAGAGTGTTGATTATGCCACGAATCTGGGACAAACGTATCCGGCCGTAATGCCTCCCTTGCGATCGGACCGTGATACGATTTTAGTAGGATCAAAAAGTGGTTCCTTACCAGAATCAGTACATCTAAGTCTGGAGGCAGAAGGCCCCCAGGGGCGTGTTTCGTTTCGTTGGGAAGCACAGCCTGAGCCTTCGCAGGAAGACCATGCATTCTTGTCAGCAATTATCGATGTCGCCAAAACGGACGAGGGCATTTCTTTGCCTACTGTGGGTTCTGCGGGTTTGGCTGAGGCCGCTCGGCTGGTCGGAGCACAAATGGATCAGCTTACCCAGTTGGCCCAACGGGCTATTTCAGTGGGAGATCATCAAGCTGCCCAGCGCATAGCCCAGGCCGTCCTGCGATCCGATCCAGGGAACACCCAGGCGCGTACGGTCCAGCATGTGGTTGCACAAGCCGATCTGTCGTCCGATGACCCGTTTGGAGATTTGAGCGATCCTGTTGAGCCAGCCGAGGAGAAGAAACCGGCCACGAAGGTGCCGGCAGCTGAGGTGTTAGCTCCAGCTGATGGAGTTCTGGTACTCCAGGGAAAGGCTCCCAAGGACGACAACAGTCTGTTGGCGGAGGTTGCCCGGGATGGGGTTTTTCTGGATCAGGTTGAACAAGAACGACGTGTCTTTGAAGAAATGCTCATGAAGGAGGTCCAGAACACGGTTTTGGATGCTCGCGAGAGAATGACCAGTGATCCACAGCAAGTCATTCAAGATTTAAAATTATCCCTGGAAGGCGTTAGCCGGGCCAGTGATTTATCGGCTGCCAGACGGGCCCAGTTATTGGACAAATTGCAAAATACTTTGAAGGAAGCACGCCATCGAGCCGTGCTGAAAGATGAATTGGATCGACAGCGTGAAGAGGAGATGGCATCCAGCCAGGCGCGAAAATTACTCAATGAGCGTCTGCATCGAAGTATCGAGCGAAAAAAGCAGTTGATGGCCAGATTTAACGCGCTCATTGACGAAAAGCGTTACCTGGATGCCGAGGAAGTGGCACAAATTACAGAAGAGGTTGATTCCCAGGGAGTCACACCCCGGGTAGCCACAATTTGGAGTCGGCATAAACGGGCGCATTACTTGCAGCAGGTCGCACGTACCGCTCGGCATGCAGCCTTCTTTGACACCATGTACCAGGTTGAGTTGGCACATATACCATTTCCAGATGTCCCACCAATCATCTATCCGGATGCGGATGAATGGGAAGATCTCACGAATCGGCGCAAAAAATACGCATCGGTTGATTTGAGTGCAAGTAGCAAGTCGGAGGAGAGAATTCAGAGTATCCTTCGCGAACCCTTAAAGGCACCCTTACAACATGACGAAGAGCCACTCAATGAGATTATTGATCAATTGAAAGAAGAATACGACATTCCAATTGTTATTGATGAAGCAGCATTGGATCAATTGGCAATCAGCCCTGAGACGGAAGTTACCGTCAACCTGAGCAATATTTCTCTGCGTTCAGCACTCAATTTGATGCTCAAAAAACCTGGGTTAGAAGACCTGACTTACGTTCTGGATCAAGAAGTCCTGCAGATCACAACTTCAGAAAAAGCAAATGAAACCTTGAAGGTAAAGGTGTATCCGGTTGCCGACCTGGTGCTGCCCATTATTAACATGGGCTGTCTCTTATACACATATGAAGCTGCCGACGATACTCCTAGTGTAGATCTCGGT